>NZ_CP079737.1:3004343-3304778 GCF_019916025.1 Paraclostridium bifermentans
ATTCAGTAACTAAATTTATATACGTTTTGTATCCAACTACAACATCACTGCTTTTCATAGCTTCTATAGCTTCAACAGTCATCATATCTTTACTTCCAGGTCCTATACCTATTACATAAATCATACGCTCAATCTCCCTATCGAAAAAGTTATTCCCTTATATTTATGTTTTTCAACTATAAGGTTTTTATTGCTTAATATATAGGCTACTGGTTCCGCTACACAGTAAACACCTATGCTCTTTTTTACAAAATCTGATTTCTGAAATTTATGTTCAATCTCTTTAATTTCTTCTATAGTAATAATTTCAAAAGGTATATTTAATTGCTTAGCTAACTCAATAATTCCTTTTTCATCTTTCTTAACTTCTACGCTTCCGATTTTTGCTATAGATTTTTTATCTAAATTAAATTTATTTAATAAATCTTCTAATGCAGTCTTTATATCATCATAAGCTGTATCTCTTCTACATCCCATTCCTATTACAATATCTCTAGGAACAACCTTTATAATTCGTTCATCTTCAATTTCCGTTGCACTTTTATTAGTTATATAAATAATTTTATCTAATTTATCATGCCTATGGAATCCATTAATATTTTTAATGGTTATTAATCCTCTAGTATCAACGTTATAATCTCCATCTATAAAGAGTCCAACGCTTCCATCATTTACTAATAATGAATTAACTTGTTTTACATTTTCTCTAAAATTATCTATATGTGCATTTAATTTTTTAGCTATCATATCTAATGAAGTTTTTCCATTTATATCGGTTGCTGTAGTTATAACTGGATTTGCTCCTATAAGGCTGCTTATATAGTTTGTCATTTCATTTGCTCCACCCATATGGCCACTAAGTAAACTTATTACATTTTTACCTTTATCATCTATTACTAGTATTGCTGGGTCATCAAATTTACTTTTTATTTCATTTGCTATAGACCTCACTACTATACCTGTAGCCATTATAAATATTAAAACTTCATAATTTCTAAAAAGCTTTGGCATAAAATCGGATAGCTTACCTTCTATAACATTTAATGATTGTGTATTTTTATCTAAATTATATAAAAGCTTTTCTGTTATATAGACATCTCCATCTTCCATAATATTTCTTATATTAACAGCTAAATTCATAGCATTTTTTGTAACACATATAAAAGCAATTTTACTTTCTATATTCATGTTTAAAATCCTTGTCATATAACTTAGAGTTTTTATATTCTTCACCCAAGAATCTACCTACTAATATTAATGCTGTTTTACTTATTTCATTTTCTTTAACTTTTTGTGCTATAGTTTCTAAAGTTCCTTTTACAATTTTTTCTTCTGGCCAAGTAGCTTTATAAACAACAGCTATAGGTGTATCCATTGGATACCCTCCTTCATTCAATCTTTCTACTACTTTTTCTATATCATGAACTGATAAAAATATAGCCATCGATGTTTGGTGCTTAGCAAAAGATTCTATACTCTCTTTTTCTGGAACCGGAGTTCTTCCTTCCATTCTTGTAATAACTACACTTTGCGATATTTCTGGAACAGTATACTCTACTCCTAGTGCAGATGCCGCTCCTAAGAAAGAACTAACTCCAGGTGTACAATCATACTCTATTTCTAAGTTTGCTAATTCTTCAACTTGCTCTCTTATAGAACCATATATTGAAAAATCTCCAGTTTGAAGTCTTACTACCTTTTTATTACTTTGTATTCCATCTTTCATAACATTTATTATTTGATTTAAATCCATTGATGCACTATTATGAATTTCACAACCTTCTTTACAATATTCTAGTAAAGCTGGATTTACTAATGATCCTGCATATATAACTACATCAGCTTCACTTAATAACTTGTATCCTTTTAATGTTATTAAATCCTTATCTCCTGGTCCTGCTCCTACAAAATGTACTTTATTCATAATCTTACTCTCCCTTTTTACAAGATATTATATATATTGGATTTAAAGGTTTGAAATACTCACCTTTTCCTAGCGGTTCTAATTTTGCTACATTTAGCATAGTAGCTTCTATATCTTCAAAACCTAATTCTTTTAACATATTTAAAGTTTTATAAAAAGTATCAATTATTATGAAGTTAGCTACTAAAGTTCCTTTTTCATTTAGATTTTCTTTAGCCCAATTTAAAATTTCATTTAAGTTAGGTCCGCTGCCTCCAATAAATATTGAATCTACTTTTTTACCTATATCTATAGGTGCATATCCTTTTATAACTTCTACATTATTTAGATTAAATTTCTCTATATTTTGATTTATTAATTCAATAGCTTTATCTTTGCATTCTATGGATATTACATCAATATTTGGGTAGTTATAAGCTACCTCTACACTTACACTCCCTGTTCCTGCCCCAATATCTAAAAATGTATGCTTATTTTTTAAATCAAGCTTGTTTATAGAAATTGCTCTTACTTCTTCCTTTGTTATTGGGACATTTCCTGTTATAAATTCACTATTTTTCATCGAGTATCACCACTACATTCATATCAAATTTTTCTATCTTTAAAATTTCCTCTGGAGGTGCTGTAGTAATTCTTTCATTTTCATATGATAAATTTTCACCTACAACCATAATCTTTTTTAAATTCCTTTGTAGTATTTCTTTAGCGATTTCATTTGGACCTATTTTATTATCAGTTACCATACATACTTTTTTATGTTGTAATATATAGTCAAAGTTAGGAATTTTCCCATGACTACTAGTTATATATAAATCATTCATATCAGTATGTATCCTTGAAAATATATATTGCATAGAACTTATACCCGACACAATATTTAAATTTTTATTATCTATATTTTTAGATAAGTACTTTCCTATACCATATATAGATGGATCTCCTGATGCTATAATAGATATATTTTTATCCTTATTTGCTTTTAGATAATCTACAATTTCTTTCAAGTTACTCCCTAGTTCAATCTTAGTTCCTTCAAAATCGTTTACACTATCTAAATTTCTTTTTCCACCTATCAATATCTCTGAGTTATATATTAACTTTTCTCCTAATTTGGTGCAGTATCCTATGTTACCAGGCCCTAGACCTATAATATTAATCATAAAATACCTCCTTTAAATCGCCAGCTTTTTTCGACTCTCCTAACAGTTTTTTCTCCATAGAAAAAATCATTACATCAATATCTATTTCATCATCATTCATATATATATCAATTCTTTTTTTACATTTTTCAGAAAGTATGTTATAAATTTCTTTATATTTTTTATACTTATCATCTTCTAATATCTCTATAAATTCTTCTGTTGTTAAACATTCATTTACCTTATTTATCAATTCAAAAGGCGCATTCATTAAAGCTAAATTTGCTATTAAAATTTCATTTCTAGCATCTGCAACTTTGCTATGTGTATTAAATATTCCGCCAGCTATCTTTACATATTTGCCTAAATGTCCAGCCATTAGAATTTTTTTAAATCCAATACGTTGAGCTTCTTTCAACATATATCCAATAAAATTACTGGTCCTAACTATATACTTTGAATCAATACCTAAGCTTTCTTTTATAAACATTTCTCCATGGTTACCTGGTACCAAAATAACTTTATCCATTCCCTGAGCTTTTTTCATCTCTAGTTCTATTGATAAAGATTTCTTCCATCCTTCATCACTCATTGGCTCAACTATACCCGTTGTTCCTATTATAGATATACCTCCTACAATTCCAAGTCTTGGATTAAAAGTTTTTTTAGCAATAGTTTCTCCCTCTGGGGCAAATATAGTTATTTTAACTCCCTTTGTATCTCCTATTACTTTTCTAACCTCACTTTGTATCATGGATATAGGCGTTTTATTTATTGCAGCTTTTCCAATTTCTATTCCTAAGCCTTTTTTAGTTACCCTTCCAATCCCAATTCCACCATCTATTATTATTTCATTCGAATCAATAAGTTCAGCTTTAGCATATATATGCATTTTATGAGTTGCATCTATATCATCGCCTCCATCTTTTTGAATGGAACATTGTGCAAAATCATTATTTATATCTACATTCTCCACTTTTAAATTTAATGGAATTCCCTTAGGGGTATCTATATTTACAGTTTCTAATGTTTCCTTAGTTAAAATCATATATGTGGCCGCTTTAGCTGCACCTGTTGCACATGATCCAGTAGTATATCCTCGTTTGTATTTTTTCCCATCTATATAAACATATTCTTCCATAATATCGTCCTTACATAGAGTATAGTATTGCATTTATTATTGCTGCTGCTAAGTTGCTTCCACCTTTTCTACCTTTTGATATTATGTAAGGAATATCTGTTTTTTCTAACTCATCTTTAGATTCAGCTGCTCCTACAAATCCTACAGGTACTCCCACTACAGCTTCAACATTCAATTCTTTTGAATTATGCATTTCTATAACTTTATATAAAGCAGTTGGCGCATTTCCAAGTACAAATATTTTTTTACCTTCTTCTTTTGCTGCAACTTCCACTGCTGCCATAGATCTTGTTATACCTTTTTGTTTTGCAAAATCCGCTACTTTTTCATCACTTACAAAACATTTGTACTTACAACCTAATGCCTCTAATCTTTTTTTATTTATGCCACTTAAAGCCATGTTAGTATCAGTGTATATAGTTGCATTTTCTTTCAAAGCACTTATAATATTTTCGACTACATCTTCAGATATTTTTAATATATCTAAATACTCGAAGTCAGCAGTTGTATGTATAGCTCTTTTTATTATTTTTTCTTCTAGCTCATTTTTAAATTCGTATTCAGGTCGTATCTCATCAATTATGCCTTGAATTATTTCAAAACTCTTAGTCTCTATCATCATAGGATTTTTAATGTATTCCATAGTTATTCACTCCTAAGTCCCCCAGCTATTATATTTGCTGTGTATATTTTTTTGTATTTTTTATCTATTTTCTTCTCTACTATTTTCTCTACTATTTTACTTTCATCCATATCACATTCAAGCAATATACCTATAACTGTTCCACTGTGAGCTATATTAACCCCACAAGCCCCATACTCTTTTGAAATATCCATTATTTCACTTAAGTATTTTTTCTTATGAATATTTTCATTTGCAACACTACTTATATTGCATGCTTGTCCTATTAAATTTAAATCATTATTCTTTATTCCTTGTTCCAGTAGTTTAAAGGCATATTCAATTATGTACTTATTTTGTCTTTTAAGTTTTGTGTAATTTTCCTTTTTTCTTATGTGCTTAGTGCTTAATTTATCATTGGGCTCTAATATCAATACTTTTCCAGTATTGAAACATCCCAATTTTTTTACAACACTTGCATCTAACGGATTAAATATAGTGTTTTCTTTTAGATATATAGAATCTGTAGGTTCAATTTTTGTTGCAAGCTTTGATATATCATACTCACTTAAATCTCTTCCTATAAGGTTTAGTGTTGCTCTTATGGTAGCTCCTATATCTGCAGTAGAACTTGCCATACCTTTGCTTATAGGTATCTCGCTTTTTATATCTATAGATATATTTTTCAAGTCATTCTTAGGCAAATTAAAATATCTAAATACCTCTTCCATAGCTTTTCTTGCTTTTAATGGTCCTCTATTTACATCACTAATTTTTTCTTCTAATGTCACTTTAGAAAATCGATTAATTGCATAAGATGATAAGTATTCTTTTTCTTTTATCATACCTTGCACAAACTCTCCACAAGATGCTGGGCATATTCCATATGATTTCATCCTATTCTCCTAGAATTTTATTTAATTGGCTTAATATTTTTTTATTTTCTGAATGACTTTTTATCGCTATCCTAATATAACTTTCATCTAAATTTCTAAAATTAGATGCATCTCTAATGAGTATGTTTCCTTCTAGAAATAATTTTTCTTTTAATTTACTTGCTGTTGTATTTAGCAATTTTATTAAAATAAAATTTGTATTTGTATCATACGCCTTAATTGCTTTTATATCTCGTAATTCTTTTAAAACATATGCTCTTTCTTTTATAAAAAATCCTTTGCTATTTTTGATATATTCTTCATCTTTAAATATATAATTTGAAATAATATCTGCAAAAGAGTTTATAGTCCATGGTTCTTTAATTTCATACATCTTATCTAAAATGTTTTGATTGCTACATACTCCATATCCTAGCCTTATACCTGGAATTCCAAAAAACTTAGTTATAGCCTTTATTATAAAAATATTTTCATTTTCTTTAATATGTTTTATGAGACTATAATTTTCTTCATTTTCTGCAAATTCCATAAAAGTTTCATCTACTATAAGCAATTTATTGTGCTTTTTTAGAAGTTCTACTAGTGAACTTAAATCATATGTTTTTCCAATAGGATTTGATGGATTACATATAAATAAACTATCAAATTTATCTATGTTTTCATTTATATAATTTAAATCAAGTTCAAAATTGGTATCCTTATTTAGATATAAATTTAAAACTTCTAGCCCACTTAAATTTGCGCTTCTCTCATATTCTGAGAAAGTTGGGTTCAAAATAGCTATCCTTTTACCTATACTTTTCATTAACAGATATATTATTTCAGTAGCTCCATTTCCTGGTATTATATTATAGCTATCTACATTTAAATATCTAGCTATATTTTCTCTCAGGCTTTTATAGCTTATATCAGGATATTTATTGCATACGCTTAGCCCTTCTAATATATATTTATCTAAATTTGGTATTAAATATGGATTTATATTAGAACTAAAATCTATAATATCTTTTGGATTTTTTTTATAAGCTCTACACATATCTTCTACGTTTGCTCCATGTCCAAGGTCTTTCATGATTTCCACCCTCTATCTTAAAGTACTATATAAGTAATTATTGAAAATATAACTAAAGCTATAAATGACGTCAAATACATTATTTTATTTGTTCTTAATATATCTTCAGCTTCTAACTCTCTATCTTTATCCCCTATAGTAGGTTTATAAACCTTTTCTCCAAAGTACATGTTTGTTCCTCCTAGTTGTACTTCTAAAGCACCTGCTACTGCACCTTCTGCATATGCACAATTTGGACTTTTGTGGTTTTTTCTATCTCTCATAGCTATTTTGATACTTTTTTTAGAGTTAAATCCTAATATAAAACTTGCTATCATCATGAAAAATGGTGTTATTCTAGCGGGTATAAAGTTTGCTATATCATCAATCTTTGCAGACGCAAATCCTATGTCTCCATACTTTTCATTTTTATATCCAACCATTGAGTCTAATGTATTTATAGCTTTATAAGCCATTGCAAGAACAGGTCCTCCGATAAAGCCATACATCATAGGTGAAATTATTCCATCTACTGTATTTTCAGCTACAGTTTCAACAGTCGCTCTTATTATTTCATTTTCACTTAAACTGGTTGTATCTCTTCCAACTATATAAGATAGTTGTTTTCTAGATTTTTCAATATCTCCAGTTTTTAAAACTTCATATATTTTTTTTGCTTCATCCGCTAAACACTTTGTTGATAATGTTGTATATAATATTATTGATGCTATAATCACATAAAAAATATTATTTATACAAAGTAAATTTAAAATTAAACCTGTTACTAATGCTGTAAATCCTACTGTTATAATCCAAAGTAGGAATCCCCCTATTTTCAATTGATTTTTTGATTTAAAAATTTTTCTTATTTTTCCTTCTGTAAACCTTATAAGATTTCCAATAAATCTAACCGGATGTGGAAAAGAATATGGATCTCCTATAATCAAATCCAGTAGATAAGCTATAACCATTACTAAAATTATTAATTTACTCATTTCTATCACCTCTAAATTTTATTATTGAATCTAAATTATTATAAAAATGAGTATGTAAATATGTAGCTAAGGTATTACCTTTTGAATATCCTCCATCCCATTCATCTACAATTTTATTGCCTCTTTTTTTAATCATTTTATAGGCACAGTTTTCATCACTTTTAAATTCTGAGTGATGGAATTCATGTCCTTTTATAATTTCTCCTTCATTGGAAAGAATTGTATCTTCCTTAGCTATCCCATCACAATATCCAAACCTTTTAAGCGAAGTTGTCATTTCGCTAGTTCCTTTAAATATTCCTACCATATTATAAATATTTTCATCTGAATCTTTCAGCTTTTCCCCTAAATACATAAGCCCACCACATTCAGCATATATAGGTATATTTTTTTCATGTGCATTTTTTATAGATAATCTCATACTTTCATTTAAATGCAACTCTTTTGCAAATATTTCTGGAAACCCACCTCCAATGTATATACAGTCTGCTTCAGGAACCTTCTTATCATTAAGAGGACTAAATTTAACAATTTCACACCCCATATGTTCTAATAGTTCTATGTTTTCTTTATAATAAAAATTAAATGCTTTATCATAAGCTATAGCTACTTTTTTATTTTCAAACCTTGGTAAATCTTTTAAATCAAAATTGCTTTTTACTGATTCACTTTCTGAAATTTCAATTAGTCTATCTATATCTATGTATTTTTCTATCTCATCTCCTAAATCACTAAATTTTTCTTTTAAAGATTCCATTTCAACACTTGGAATTAAACCTAAGTGCCTAGACTCTAAAGAAAATTTTTCATTAGGTGGAAAATAACCTAATACTTCAGTATTACAATATTTCTCTATAGCTCCTTTTATAAGTTCATAGTGACCTTTTGTTTTTACATTGTTTACTACTACACCTTTTATATTTACATTTTTATCTAATTCTTTATATCCAAGAACCATAGCTGCTGCTGAAGAAGACATAGCCTTTCCGTTTATAACCAATATAACTGGAGCCTTTAATAATTTAGAAGTATATGAACTTGTACATGCATCTAAATCTATACCAAATCCATCATACAATCCCATAACCCCTTCTATTACCGATATATCAGCTTCCTCTGATGCTTCATTTACTATATATTTAATTTTTTCATCTTCCAACATATATGAATCTAAATTTCTTGAGTCTCTCCCAGTTATGAATGTGTGATACGATGGGTCTATATAATCTGGTCCCACTTTATACGGTTGAACTTTTAAGCCTCTTTTAGTTAGAGCTTGCATTATTCCCAGTGAAATAGTAGTTTTTCCAACTCCACTATTTGTTCCTGCTATCAATATTTTTTTCATATTATCACCTAACCATTTATAATCTCATATATTTTTTTCATATCTAAACATTCTCTTAGTATTTTTGCTAACTTGTCATACTCTTTATTTTTAAATTCTTCAAATGAAGTTATAGAACTTTTATTTTCTTCTAATCCTTTATTTTTCCTTATTGAATTTAATATTTCTCTTGTAAAACTAGCATCATCAAAAATACCGTGAATGTACGTTCCAACTACATTTCCTTCTTCATTTATACATCCCTCTTGATATGAAACATTATCTTCTAATTTTTTAGTTATTGTTAGTAGTGATTTTCCTTTTATATCTGTTTCACCCATATGTATTTCATATCCATTTACACTAATATCGCTTAATGAATTTAAGTATCCATTTAAATCTTTATTTATAATAGCTTCAACTTGAGTTGTAACTTTTTCTTTTTCAAACTTAGTTTCTATATCTAAAAGTCCGATTCCATCAATCTCTTTTATAGATCCCTCTATACCTTCCGGGTCATATAATTTATTACCTAAAAGCTGATATCCTCCACAAATTCCAAATATCAATTTTCCTTGTTTTTGTAAATCTTTTATTTGTTTTTCTAATCCACTTTCTCTTATATAAATTAAATCTTCTATTGTATTTTTACTCCCCGGTATTATTACCATATCTGGATCTGATAAAGACTCTCCTTTTTCTATATATCTAATACTTACATCTTCTTGTATCTCTAGCATATGCATGTCTGTAAAATTAGACATGTACGGTGTTCTTATTATCTCTATATTCACATCATTCTTTTTAAATTGTTTTTTAAATCTATCTGTTACACTGTCTTCATCTTCTATATTTAAATCACTATATGGAACTACTCCTATGACAGGAACTTTTATAATATCTTCTAGCATATCTATTCCTGATTGTAAAAGCTCTACAGTACCTCTAAATTTATTAATAATAACACCTTTAACTCTTTCTCGTTCTTTTTCTTCTAGTAAAATCATTGTTCCAGCTATAGATGCAAACACTCCACCTCTATCTATATCAGCAACTAATACTACCGGTGCATCTGCAATTTCGGCCATTCCCATATTAGCAATATCTCTATCTTTCAAATTGATTTCTGCGCAACTTCCTGCACCTTCTAAAACAATTACATCATACTCATCGCTTAAGTCTTTATAAGTTTTTTTTAACATTAAGGCTAAGTCTTCTTTATAATCGTGGTATATACTAGAACTTACGTTATCAAGAACTTTTCCATTTACTATTACCTGACATCTATTTTTACCTGATGGTTTTAATAAAATTGGATTCATTCTAACATCAGGTTCAATTCCAGCCGCTTCAGCTTGAGTAACTTGTGCTCTCCCCATTTCTAACCCATCTTTTGTTATGTATGAATTTAATGCCATATTTTGAGATTTAAAAGGTGCTACACTATATCCATCTTGTTTTAGTATTCTGCATAACCCAGCAGCCAAAGTACTTTTACCTACATTAGAAGCTGTTCCTAAAAACATTAATGATTTACTCATAATAAAAGTTTCCTTTCCAATTTATATTGTTTTTTAATTGCAAAAAAGACCTATCCACGATGGATAGGTCTTAAAAAAGTATATACTTAACCAATTTTAAAATCCTTCACCCCGAAGACTTTATTTCCATAAACTAGGCAGGTCTCCTGACTCAGCTTCATCCTAGTCCTATTCCTTCCCGTAAAATCACAGTGGTGTCTAATAGTTTCGTCAGCATTACAGTAGCGGGGGCTGCAAAGGATTCTAACCTTTTTCCCTATTAATCTTTAATGAAGAACCTAATTTATGTCTATTTTTATGATATTTTCATATGTATTTATGTTAAATATAAAGTATTATTTAGTGTATGAATTACAGAAAATCCATCTACTATGTCTATAATACTAACTGATGCATTGTCTATTTTAAAATTCCAATGATACTCATGTGTATTCCCAATTAAATAAGAAATAATATTTCTTATTGTTCCTGCATGAGCACATATCAAAATAGTTTTGTTTTTGTTACAATCCAGTATATGATTTATTTCTTTACAGACTCTATTATAAGAATCTACTAAACTTTCCCCATTTGGATATTTGTATTCGAATCCATTTTTAATTATTTTTTCAAATTCTTTAGGAAAATTACTTTTTATATATTCAAAATTCATTCCTTCAAAATCCCCAAAACTAATTTCTTTAAGATTCTCACTCTCAACAATTTCTAAATTTTTAAATTTAGCTATATCCTTTATCGTATTCTTAGTTCTAGTAGATGTAGTTGTATATATGCAATCAACATTCTCTTTTTCTAAGAATTTATTTAGTTTAAGTATTTGTTTTTTTCCAAAATCACTTAACTCACTATCTATATGCCCAGATAAATTTCCATCTATATTATCAGTTGTCGTTGCATGCCTTACTAATATAAGCTTTGACATAATCTCACCTCTTATTTTAATCCAAATGTCAAATATATAAATATTAAATATACAACCTCAACAAGTTCGGATGTACATCCAAGTATGTCTCCTGTTATTCCATCTATTTTTGAATATATATATTTAACAAAACCTCTAGTAAATATAATCATAACTGGTATAAATGTTATTACTTTAATTATACTTATTACATCTAAATTAAATAATACTGAACCTATAAATGCTACTAATATTGCTGTATATGATATCCCAATTAAAATCATATTTAAAGTTGGCTTTCCTATAAAAACATTCCCCATACCATTTTTTCTTGGTGTTACACTTTTATAAGAAGCTATTACAATAGCCATTCTTGCAAATACAGGCATAAATATTAAGTTATATAAATTTCCTGATTCTACAATAGAATACACCAACCCAAGTTTCATAAGAATCAAAAACAATACTGATAACATTGCATTAGTTCCCAATCTTGAATCTTTCATTATTTCTAATATTTTTTCTTTATCTCTGTAGCTATATATTCCATCAAATGTATCCCCTACTCCATCTAAATGCAATCCTCCTGTTAATACAACAGTTGCTATTAATATATTTACAGATGTTATATAACTATCAAATACTAAACTTGATACTAGTCCAACTATAAAGTATAAAATTCCAAGCACAAATCCTACTAAAGGAAAGTAGTACATAGTTTTATGAAACTCATCATCAAATCCTATATCGACTCTAATTGGAATTCTAGTTAAAAACTGTAATATTCCTATAAATCTTTTCATATTACTACTCCTTAATTTTCATAGGTATACCACTTACAACAAAGTAAACTTCATCAGCACATTTAGCTATATACTGATTTATCCTACCTACTATATCAGAATATACTCTACAAAGTTTATTATCAGGCACTAAACTCATACCTAACTCATTAGTTACTATTACAAAGTATAAATCTGTTTTTTTAATTTCATTTATTAGCATTTCAATTTGTTGTTTTATATACTTTTCCATCTCATTAGTTTCTTCTGGTGTGCATTTATCAAAATCTATTCCATAGTCAAATATCAAATTATTAACTAATAGTGTTACACAATCCAAAATAACAGTTTGATGTTTATTACCTAAATTATCTATTATCGAATATATATCTTTAAAAACTTCATAAGTTTCCCAATTACTCGGTCTACTTTCTTTATGTTTTTTAACTCTATCTTTCATCTCCTCATCAAAAGGAGTAGAAGTTGCTATATATGCTGTTGAATTTTCTCTACTTATACATAAACTTTCTGCAAAACTACTTTTTCCAGATCTAGATCCACCAGTAACTAAAATTAACTTGCTCATAAATTTCACCTTCTTATTTTCCTATATCTACTTCATCAGTTGTTGCCATATTTTTATATGCGTAATTTGCAGCTTCTATAATATTGAAGGCTAATGCTGAACCACTTCCTTCACCTAATCTCATATCCATATTAAGCATAGGATTTAACTTTAATATTTCTAAGGCCTTAGCTGCCCCTGCTTCTGCTGATGTATGTGATGCTATCATATACTCTTTAACCATAGGATTTATAGTGTATGCTATTAAAGCTGCTGCATATGATATAAATCCATCAATAACTATTGGAGTTCTATTAGCAGCACAAGCTAAAATCACGCCTGCCATTCCACCTATTTCAAAACCTCCAACTTTAGATAATATATCAACTCCATCTAATTTATCTGGCTTATTTAATTCAATTGCTTTTCTTATCGTGTTAGCTTTATGAGCTACTCTATCTTTTTTAAGTCCTGCTCCTATTCCTGTAACATCTATAGGATCACAATCAGCTATAACAGAAACTATAGCGCTACTTGGAGTAGTATTACAAATTCCCATTTCTCCTATTCCTATAAGGTTATATCCTTTTTCTATACTCTCATTTGCTACTTTTATACCTATTTCTAAACATCTAATGGCTTCTTCCCTAGTCATAGCTGGCCCTTTTGCCATATTAGAAGTTCCTTTTCTAATCTTATAATCTATAACTCCATCTAATTTTTCATCTGTATTTATTCCTAAGTCAATTGCAATAACATCAGAATTTACAAATTTAGATATAGCTCCTACTCCACATACCCCTTTAGTAAAGTTCGGAAATTGAAGTCTAGTTATTTTCTGAGGGTCTGGTGCTACACCTTCTTCATATACTCCATGATCTCCTGCAAAAGCAATCACTATTTTTTTATCTGTATCAAAATATTTTTTTTCAGTTATTCCTGCTATTTGTATACATATATCTTCTAATTTTCCTAAGCTCCCCACAGGTTTAATTAATTTATCTAATCTATCTTTCGCTGCATTCATATGTAATTCACTTAATGGCTTTATGTTATTTATCGTCTGTTCTAAAGTTTTCATGACTACCTCCTTAAATTACAATAAAAAAAGACTTAACTCAAGAGTTAAGTCTTTAAATATGTCATAAAAATATTTTAAGATTTAAATTCTTCACCCCGAGAACCTAGTTATATAATATACTAGGCAGGTCTCCTGACTTAGCTTCTTCCTTGCTCTAACCTTCCCGTAATTTTAACAGTGGTAAATAGAGTTCGTCTGCATCACAGTAGCGGGGACTGTAGAGGGATTACACCTCTTTCCCTATTAATCTTAAATGTAAGAACCTATATATATTTAAGTTATTTAATTTTGTTTTATTGATATTATATATAAAAAATCTCCCCACATACAACTAATTCTACATTAGTGTACATAAATCCTTTAATTTTTTCCATTGTAATTATTTACTTATCTATTTGAGTATATATAATAATACCATAAAAATGATTAATTAGATAGAGTTCGTTGGAATATATTATAATATACACCTTTTTTACTTAAAAGTTCTTCATGTGATCCTGACTCAACAACCTGCCCTTTATTTAAGACATAGATTTTGTCAGGATTCATTATTGCAAATAATCTATGTGCTATAACTATAACAGTTTTATTTTTTAATAATTCACTTATATTTTCTAATATAAACTTTTGAGATATATTATCTAGTGCTGATGTTGCTTCAACTTATACACGTACCAATTAAAATTCCTGTATATTATTGAAATACAATAAGTTCCCCTATACTCATATTTCCTTTTAACCTTGCCTTATTTCTATTAGTTTACCATCACTTATAGTAATCATTATATCTGCCATTTTTGCTATTTTTTCATCATGAGTTATCATAACTAAAGTCTGATTAAATTGTTTAACACAGCTCTTTAATATATCCATAACTTCGTCACTAGTTTTACTATCTAAATTTCCAGTGGGTTCATCTGCAAATATTATAGATGGTTGATTTGATAAAGCTCTTGCTATTGCAACCCTTTGTTGTTGTCCCCCCGATAGCTCATTTGGAAATTTTTTTATTTGATCTTTTAATCCTAATCTTTCGATAGTACTATCAATATACTTTTTATCTACTGGTTTTGAGTCAAGAGATATTGGTAAAATTATATTTTCATATACATTAATAACTGGTATTAGGTTAAAACTTTGGAAAACAAATCCGTATTCTTGTACCCTAATTTTAGATAATTTATCATCATTTAATGTATATATATCCTGATCTCCTAAATATACATTTCCTGATGTAGGTTTGTCCAATCCTGCCATACAATGAAGCAAGGTACTTTTACCACTTCCGCTTTCTCCAACAATAGCAGTAAACTTACCACTTTCTATTTCTAAAGTAATACCATCAACAGCGTTTACCCCGCTATCTCCTTTTCCATATATCTTTTTTAAATCTTTTGTTTTTATACTTTTTTTCATATATTATCAATTCCTTATTTTATTATAGTTTGTCTATATACAGACTTATTAAAAATATAAATTATTTTAGTATTTATTTATACCCTCACTTATATCTATATTGTCTATTAACTTTGACTTGAAATACCCTATTAAAAAAGCAAATAAAATTGTTATTGACATAAATATAAGAACCTCTTTTGGAGGTATGTATATATCACTCATGTTCAAATTATGTCCTAATTTTGCATGTATTTGTTTACTTTTGGTGAAAAATATAAGCTCATCTATTGAAACTGCAACCCCCGCTAATACACTACCTATAAGGCTATAAACTAAAGCTTCATATATAACTAACTTTTTTAAATATTTCTTTTTAAGCCCTATAGCCCTTAATATAGAAAACTCTCTTATATTGTTATTAATATTTATACTAACTGTTGTATATATATTAAATAATGCAGCTATCAATAGTATAGACCCTATCATCAACCTAGACTTTAAGTAACTATTTGAGTCAGTTGAACTTTTATATTTGTTATTTGGAGTAATAATATTCAAGGAATTATACTTTTTATTTATATTATCTACTAATTTATCTGCTTGTTTATTACCCTCCCCATCTATATTAAAGTTTACTTCCTGTATATAAGTGTCATTTGTTATATTCTTGAATGATTCTAAATTCATGTATATACCCATATTTACAGCATAATTTTGCATTCCGTTATTATATTGGAATGATTGATCTAGTATAGCATTAACTCTACATTTATATGTTTTGTAACCAAATTCTTTATTATCTTTTTTGTTTAGCACTTTAAACTCAAATATATCTCCTATTTTTAAATTTTTAATAGCATCTTCCATCTTACCGTTATATATGTTGCTAAATTTATTGCATATTGCAACATCTATAAATTTATTATTTTGTTCATTAATTTTTTGTATATTTCCTTCTTTTACATATTTATTTAATTTATTATAATCATCAACTCCACTTATCAAAGCCATTACTTCTAAATTTTCTTTTTTATTATCTTTTATCCCCTCCATTTTAATATAAGATTTATTTAAATTATCTTTTGATATTGTTACATATCCACATGTATGACTTAATAAATTAAAATCTTTTACTCCTTTAATCTTCTTTATATTTGACGTCTCTTCCATACTTATCTTATCTATGCTCTCATCAACATTTTCATAAGGCTTTATCATGTAACTATATTCATCTTTAAGTCCTACTGAATATTTCTGTGTTTTATTAAAATAGTTTTTCATATTCGTAGATGTACATGATATAAACACAAATCCACTAAATGCAATTATGACAATTGAAATTATTGACTTAAATTTGCTTCTTAATAAATTGTTTTTTAGAAGTGTTTTTAGAATTTTCTTATTCTTTTTTGCTTTATACTTAACCTTGTCACTTTTATTTATAAGATCCATTGGGTATTTTTTTAATGATTTTAATATAGGTAAACATATTGCTATTAATAATGCACCTATAGTTATTAAAAAAGCTTTACCTACTATAAGATGTGAAATATTTAACTTAACTTTGCTAAAATCACTTATATTAAATAAGTTGGATCCTACAAATATACTCATAGCATATCTTGCAAAAATAATAGAAGAGATAAACCCTATAAATCCACCTATAATAAATAATATACTCATTTGAAATAAATAAAATCTAATAACCTTTTTATTAGACATGCCCACTGTTCTTAAGTCTCCAATTTGATTCATCATTTTACTAAGAATTATATTAAAATAATTAAAAATTGTAAGAGATGCAGTTATTGCTACAAGGATTTTTACCTCTTTTTGATTCTCCTGTTGGAAAGCTCCATATAATCTAAGTGCCGCATCCAAGTATTGATTACTAGATACGTCTGATTGTCCATCTTTTCTAATATCTGTTGTATAGTCAGATGATGGATCGTATTTTTTTCTTATTTCATTAAATTTCTGATCTATATTATGTTCATTAATCCCTTTAACATTATAAATCGTACTATAAGTTATAAATTTATCTGGTATTATATTTTTACTATCTCCAACAAAGCTATCTAGTTCTATATCTTCAAGGTTATAATAGTCTTCAACTTTACTTATAACCCCAACAACCTTATAATTATCTTTTTTACTATAAATTTCATTAGTTTCATCTAATTTATAATTAATTTTATTTACTCCTGAAATACTTTTATTTAAAATATTTTCCTTATCATATTTACCTAATAACTTTGAATCTATAATAATTTCATGTTCATTTTTAGGATATCTTCCTGAAATAAGGTCATAGTTTAAATCCTTTAAATAATTTTTATCAAATGAATATAGTTTACTTTTTAATCCATCTTGTAAAATAAATTCACCTAAATTTTTAACTGTAGATAAATTATAAACTTCATCTACCTTTTTTAATTTTTCTATATTTTCTTTATTATTACTTATAAATGTTCCATCATAATATCCTGCAATTTCTTTAGCCTGGTTTATTTGATTGATAGACATACTATCTCCTATTATGTCTACTCCCAGTATTAATGTGATTGCAACTACTATAGAAGCTATTATAGTAATTGACTCTTTTCTATTTTTTCGTAAATACATTAAGGCTAGCTTTAGCTCAAATAACATTTTTTCTCTCCCTATAAAAAATATTAAATTAAATTGTAATAATTAACTTTCAAAAACTTCCTTTATAGACGAAATAGTATGCTTTTTTAAATCTACAAATTTAATTGGCTTTAATAAATATCTATATACTCTAAATTCATATCCGTCTTGTAGATAATCTATTACCCCTGTTATAAATATGATTTCACAACTTTTGTCTTTTTCTCTAATTTTTTTTGCGACTTCCATACTTATTAACTTTTTCATATGCATCTTCAGGGTAATTATTTATTAAATCCTCCCCACAATTAAATACTATTATTTCAAATTGATTAGTTAATTTATTCAATATAATTTCTAAATTTTCTTTTAATTTTTCTCTACATGAAAAATTATCTTCACAAATAACAATCTTAATCATAAACCCTCCATATATGCTAAATTTATATTTAATCCGTCAAATATAATATTTCTTTTTTTCCCCTTATTTCGCTATATAAATATATTAACACAATATACTTTAATGGTAAATTTTTACAATTATTTAATCTTTTATTTATCCATATCGTACAAACACAGTTCTTTTTTATTTTGATGTACGAAAAAGGTGGTTAGTATTAAGTTACAATGCAGAAATCATTTTAAATCATCTTCTCTTATATTTATCTCCTACCGTACAAGCGTAATCTTTATTTATTTTTGCACAACAAAAAGTGGTTAGTATTAAGTTACAATGCAGAAGTCATTTTAAAGCATCTTTTCAGCTTTATGACTTCAAATGTAACTTAATACTAACCACTACAAATCCACGTAAAATAAAAAAAATTACGTGGCTACATCCTACTCTCCCAGGCAGCTTCCCACCAAGTACCATCGGCGCTAAAGAGCTTAACTTCTGTGTTCGGAATGGGAACAGGTGTATCCTCTTTGCTATAATAACCACATAATCTTTATGGAGCTAGTGATAGGAATCGAACCTACAACCTGCTGATTACAAGTCAGCTGCTCTACCGTTGAGCCACACTAGCAACTAAGTTTTAATGCTTTGAAAACTGAATAACATTTATAAGATTAAATAATCTTGGTCAAGTCCTCGATCTATTAGTATCGGTAAGCTACATACATTGCTGCACTTACACCTCCGACCTATCAACCAGGTAGTCTTCCTGGGATCTTACCCTTACGGTGGGAAATCTTATCTTGAAGTTGGCTTCGCGCTTAGATGCTTTCAGCGCTTATCCATTCCGTACATAGCTACCCAGCCATGCCCTTGGCAGAACAACTGGTACACCAGAGGTACGTCCATCCCGGTCCTCTCGTACTAAGGACAGGTCTCCTCAAATTTCCTACGCCTGCGACGGATAGGGACCGAACTGTCTCACGACGTTCTGAACCCAGCTCGCGTACCACTTTAATGGGCGAACAGCCCAACCCTTGGGACCTACTACAGCCCCAGGATGTGATGAGCCGACATCGAGGTGCCAAACCTCCCCGTCGATGTGGACTCTTGGGGGAGATAAGCCTGTTATCCCCAGGGTAGCTTTTATCCGTTGAGCGATGGCCCTTCCATGCGGAACCACCGGATCACTAAGTCCGACTTTCGTCCTTGCTCGACCTGTATGTCTTGCAATCAAGCTCTCTTCTGCCTTTACACTCTACGCACGATTTCCGACCGTGCTGAGAGAACCTTTGAGCGCCTCCGTTACTCTTTGGGAGGCGACCGCCCCAGTCAAACTGCCCACCTGACAGTGTCCCAATACCTGATTCAAGGTATCTGGTTAGAATCTCAGTACTACAAGGGTGGTATCCCAAGGATAGCTCCACCGAGACTGGCGTCCCGATTTCATAGCCTCCCACCTATCCTGTACATGTAGCACCAAAATTCAATGTCAAGCTACAGTAAAGCTCCATGGGGTCTTTCCGTCCTGTCGCAGGTACCCGGCATCTTCACCGGGATTACAATTTCACCGAGTCTGTTGTTGAGACAGTGCCCAAATCGTTACGCCTTTCGTGCGGGTCGGAACTTACCCGACAAGGAATTTCGCTACCTTAGGACCGTTATAGTTACGGCCGCCGTTTACTGGGGCTTAAGTTCACTGCTTCGGATAAATCCTAACAGATCCCCTTAACCTTCCAGCACCGGGCAGGCGTCAGCTCCTATACATCGTCTTGCGACTTAGCAGAAACCTGTGTTTTTGGTAAACAGTCGCTTGGGCCTATTCTCTGCGGCCACCTCGGGCGTTAACCCTAACGTGGCACCCCTTCTCCCTAAGTTACGGGGTCATTTTGCCGAGTTCCTTAACAACAGTTCTCTCGCTGGCCTTAGGATACTCTCCTCACCCACCTGTGTCGGTTTGCGGTACGGGCACCTTTAATCTCGATAGAAACTTTTCTCGACAGTGTGAAATCAGCTACTTCGCTACTTAATTTCGCTCCCCATCGTACCCCAGCATTATCATGGCGGATTTGCCTGCCTTGACTGCCTCAGTACTTAGCCACACATAACCAACAGTGTGGTTAGCTTATCCTACTGTGTCATTCCATCTCTCAAACGATTATCGGTGGTACAGGAATCTCAACCTGTTGTCCATCACCTACGCCTTTCGGCCTCGGCTTAGGTCCCGACTAACCCAGGGCGGACGAACCTTCCCCTGGAAACCTTGGGTTTACGGCCCGTGGGATTCTCACCCACGTCTCGCTACTCATGCCAACATTCTCACTCCTATACTGTCCACACGTCCTTACGGTCATGCTTCAGCCTGCATAGGAAGCTCCCCTACCTATCATAAATGATATCGTAGCTTCGGTAGTAAGTTTTAGCCCCGGTAATCTTCGGCGCAGGATCACTCGACCAGTGAGCTATTACGCACTCTTTAAATGAGTGGCTGCTTCTAAGCCAACATCCTGGTTGTCTATGCAATCCCACATCCTTTACCACTTAACTTACATTTAGGGACCTTAGCTGACGATCTGGGCTGTTGCCCTCTCGACTATGAATCTTATTACCCACAGTCTGACTCCCAAGTATAAAATAACGGCATTCGGAGTTTGATAATCTTCGGTAAGCGCAATGCCCCCTAGGATATTCAGTGCTCTACCTCCGTATTTCTCAACCTTGAGGCTAGCCCTAAAGCTATTTCGGGGAGAACCAGCTATCTCCGAGCTCGATTGGAATTTCACCGCTATCCACAAGTCATCCCCGAGCTTTTCAACGCTCGTGGGTTCGGACCTCCACGAAATTTTACTTTCGCTTCATCCTGCTCATGGATAGGTCGCTCGGTTTCGGGTCTACGACAGCAAACTTAACGCCCATTTAAGACTCGCTTTCACTACGGCTCCATACCTTAAGTACTTAACCTAGCTTACTATCGTAACTCGTTGGCCCGTTCTACAAAAAGTACGCGGTCACACATATAAAGTGCTTCCACAGCTTGTAAGCGCAGGGTTTCAGGTTCTATTTCACTCCCCTCCCGGGGTTCTTTTCACCTTTCCCTCACGGTACTATGCGCTATCGGTCACTAAGTAGTATTTAGCCTTGGAGGATGGTCCCTCCTGCTTCCCACAGGGTTTCACGTGTCCCGTGGTACTCTGGATCACATCTAAAGTCTTCTCGTTTCAACTACGTGGCTATTACACTTTATAGCGGAGCTTTCCAACTCTCTTCGTTTACGATACCTCTTTGTTGATGATGTGTCCGCAACCCCAGCGAAGAAAACTTCACTGGTTTGGGCTATTCCGCGTTCGCTCGCCGCTACTTACGGAATCGAATTTCTTTCTTTTCCTCCGGGTACTTAGATGTTTCAGTTCCCCGGGTTCCCCTCACTAAGCTATGTATTCACTTAATGATACTTAGACATTACTCTAAGTGAGTTTCCTCATTCGGAAATCTTCGGATCAAAGTTTACGTGCAACTCCCCGAAGCTTATCGCAGCTTATCGCGTCCTTCATCGGCTCTTAGTGCCAAGGCATCCGCCCTGCGCCCTTAATAACTTGACCAGTTATTAAAAGTGTTATTTTTTAAAGAGTTTTCTTCTCTTATATTGGTTTATTTAATCATCACTAAATGTTATGCAGTTTTCAAAGTACTAATTTTGAGAACAATAAGCTCTCAAAATTAAACAGTAGGCAATTACTCCTTAGAAAGGAGGTGATCCAGCCGCACCTTCCGATACGGCTACCTTGTTACGACTTCACCCCAGTCATTGGTTTCACCTTCGACGGCCGCTTCCTAAAAGGTTAGCTAACCGGCTTCGGGCGCCCCCAACTTCCATGGTGTGACGGGCGGTGTGTACAAGACCCGGGAACGCATTCACCGCAGCATTCTGATCTGCGATTACTAGTAACTCCAGCTTCATGTAGGCGAGTTTCAGCCTACAATCCGAACTGAGAATGGCTTTAAGGGATTAGCTCCACCTCGCGGCTTGGCAACCCTCTGTACCACCCATTGTAGCACGTGTGTAGCCCTAAGCATAAGGGGCATGATGATTTGACGTCATCCCCACCTTCCTCCGAGTTATCCTCGGCAGTCCCTCTAGAGTGCCCAACTTAATGCTGGCAACTAAAGGCAAGGGTTGCGCTCGTTGCGGGACTTAACCCAACATCTCACGACACGAGCTGACGACAACCATGCACCACCTGTCACCACTGTCCCCGAAGGGAAATCTCCGATTAGGGAGAGGTCAGTGGGATGTCAAGCTTAGGTAAGGTTCTTCGCGTTGCTTCGAATTAAACCACATGCTCCGCTACTTGTGCGGGTCCCCGTCAATTCCTTTGAGTTTCACTCTTGCGAGCGTACTTCCCAGGCGGAGTACTTAATGCGTTAGCTGCGGCACCGAGGGGGGTAACCCCCGACACCTAGTACTCATCGTTTACGGCGTGGACTACCAGGGTATCTAATCCTGTTTGCTCCCCACGCTTTCGTGCCTCAGTGTCAGTTACAGTCCAGAGAGCCGCCTTCGCTACTGGTATTCCTCCTAATATCTACGCATTTCACCGCTACACTAGGAATTCTACTCTCCTCTCCTGCACTCAAGTTCTCTAGTTTCAAAAGCTTACTACGGTTGAGCCGTAGCCTTTCACTTCTGACTTAAAAAACCACCTACGCACCCTTTACGCCCAGTAATTCCGGATAACGCTAGCCCCCTACGTATTACCGCGGCTGCTGGCACGTAGTTAGCCGGGGCTTCCTCCTCAAGTACCGTCATTATCTTCCTTGAGGACAGAGCTTTACGACCCGAAGGCCTTCATCGCTCACGCGGCGTTGCTGCATCAGGCTTTCGCCCATTGTGCAATATTCCCCACTGCTGCCTCCCGTAGGAGTCTGGACCGTGTCTCAGTTCCAGTGTGGCCGATCACCCTCTCAGGTCGGCTACTGATCGTTGCCTTGGTAAGCCATTACCTTACCAACTAGCTAATCAGACGCGGGTCCATCCTGTACCGCCGGAGCTTTGATATAAAAGCCATGCGACTTTCATATATTATCCCGTATTAGTATACCTTTCGGTATGTTATCCGTGTGTACAGGGCAGGTTACCCACGCGTTACTCACCCGTCCGCCGCTCTCTCCGAAGAGATCGCTCGACTTGCATGTGTTAGGCACGCCGCCAGCGTTCATCCTGAGCCAGGATCAAACTCTCAAATATAATTTAAAAAGTTGTCCATCGCTCAGCTAATCATTATCTGAATATCTGGCTTGGTTGTTTGTGTTTAATTCTTTTAAAAAGAATTTTTATAATTAACCTACTGTTTAATTTTCAAAGTTCATTTTCTCTTTTGTGTTTCGTCCGTTTCTTAAGGACAAGTAATACTTTATCACCATTTTGAAATAACGTCAACAGTTTTTTTAAACTTTTTTATTTTTTTATTTAATATTCAGCAGATTTAACATAAAATTCAGAATAAATATGTTAAAATATTTTAAACAGATATATATTGGACATAATTATGAATACAATAATGTATCATTCTAATTAAGGAGGGATTGCGTTGGGTACGTACCTTAGAGAACCCGTAAGTGGTTTTACTCATTTAGCAGGAGCTATACTTTCATTTGTTGGATTACTAGCATTAGTTATAAAAACAACAATTACTAGCCCTACTATAGTAAATCTAACTGCGGTTATAATATTCGGTATAAGTATGATGCTTTTATACTCTGCATCTGCGACATACCATTTGGTAGTTTCATCTGAAAAAGTGATTAAGTTTTTAAGAAAGCTTGATCACTCTATGATTTTCATTTTAATAGCAGGTTCATATACGCCATTTTGCTTAATTGCTTTAAACGGATCTAAAGGATTCACTTTTTTCGGTGTAGTATCTGGAATAGCCGTTGCTGGTGTTTTATTTAAAATGCTTTGGTTTAATTGCCCTAGATGGCTATCTACTTCTATATATATAGGAATGGGATGGATATCTATTTTTATAATAGGACCTTTATCTAAAGCAATATCACCTCAAGGAGTTTTTTATTTAGCTCTTGGTGGAGTTTTCTACACTATAGGTGGAATAATATATGGAGTTAAACCTAAATATCTTGATTTTAAATATTTAGGTTTTCATGATATTTTCCATATATTCGTTATGTTAGGAAGCCTAACTCATTTTTATTGTGTATTTAAATATGTAATATAAGTAAAAAGCCCTGCTTACATTTTAGTAAGCAGGGCTTTTTAAATTTTATTTTAAATTTTTAAAATCTTCTATCGTTGGTTCTATACATTCTCTATAATTTCTTTTGTGCCTAAATTCACTAAGTTCTCTGTATATTTTTACACGAGCTAAGTTTATATCTCCTAAGGGTCTATGTTCCACACTGCAATGCCCTGGCGAAAAAGATAATTTTTCTCCCATTTCACTTCTAGTATCTGTTATAAACCATTGTCTTGGAATTATTATTTTACCAATTTTAATAAGAGGTGACTCTTCTTCATCCCATTCAATAGATGAATCATTTATAGGCATCGATTTAGAGTTGTTTTGAATTTGGATATAAAATTCAAAACTAGCTTCATTATCAATTAAATGTTTTTGCATATTTTCTGAAAGATAGTTGTATGTAAGTCTTTTAGGTAATTCGCTTTTATATTTCGAATTTGGTTTCACACAAAACTTAACTATTTTATTTTTATAAGCATATGGAGTTGTACTAAAATAACTTACATCTAGCGGACTTGTTTGGTTTGATCTTCCTTCTATAAGATCTTTAATTATATTTAATTTATCTGATTTGTATAAACTATACATTAAAGCAATTGGATTCTTTTTTTTAACCATATAATATATAGAATCTCTGAATAGAGGTAATGTTCCTATAGGCATAGTTGGTATAGTAAGCATCACAAAATCCTGAGTCATTTTTTCATCATCTATTAATTTATCACCACTTACTCCAATTAATTTAATAGCCATGCCTCTAATATCTTTGCTCTTATCACTTTTAACCTTATTTCCACCACTAGAAAATCTTATAAAACAATTATATTTTTTTCCAGATTGAAAAACTTCTGTTTCTAAATCTTTATTTAAATCATCATCTACAATAAATGTTCCTTTTAATATCCCTAGCCCTTTTGGATGTGCATCTCTTTTTGTAAATCCCTTTTCATAATCCTTAACTAACTTTGCCTTTAAAATTTCAATAATTTCATTTGTCATTTCATTATTATCCCGACTTCCCATCGCTAACCCCTCCAGTCCTTTTAAACTATCTATTATCCTGTCCAAATATTAAAGATAATAAAACAACAGGCATAAATTTATAAATTTATGCCTGTTCACTATTATCTAAATTTATTTCATAACTCTCATTGCATTTAGTACAGCTATTAAAGCAACACCTACATCTGCAAATATAGCTTCCCACATAGTTGCTACTCCACCTGCTCCTAATATTAACACTATTACTTTGACCCCTAAAGCAAATACAATATTTTGCCATACTATTTTATTAGTCTTCTTAGCAATTTTGATGGCTTTAACAATATTGCTAGGTTCATCTGTCATAAGAACAACATCTGCAGCTTCAATTGCTGCATCAGATCCTAATCCTCCCATTGCAATACCTACATCTGCTCTAGCAAGAACAGGAGCATCATTTATACCATCTCCAACAAATGCAATTTTTTCATTTTCTTGTCTTCCATCATATAATTCTTCTAACTTATCAACTTTGTCTGTTGGTAGTAAATTCGAATAAACCTTGTCTAAGCCTAATTTTTCAGATATATCATTAGCTACTGCCAGATTATCCCCTGTTAACATAACAGTTTCTTTAATTCCTATATTTTTAAGTCCTTCTATACAAGCTTTAGAATCATCCTTAACTGTATCAGATATTACTATATATCCTCTATATCTTTTATTAACAGCTATATATACAACTGTACCTACTTCCTTAGCTTTTGAAAAGAATATATTTTCACTTAACATTAATTTTTCATTTCCAGCTAATATATGCTCTCCTTCATAATCTACTTTAATCCCATGTGCCGCTATTTCTTCATAGTTATTTACCTTATCTAGATCTACTTTTTCTTTATAATGTTTAACTATAGATTTAGCTATAGGATGATTTGAGTTTATTTCTGCAATAGCTGCATATTTTAGTAATTCACATTCACTTATACCTACAGGTTTTATATAAGTTACATCAAATACACCTTTTGTAAGAGTTCCTGTTTTATCAAACACAACTGTATCTACATTTCTTAAAGCTTCTAAATAACTGCTTCCTTTTATAAGTATTCCTTGTTTTGATGCGTATCCAATTCCACTGAAGAAACTTAATGGTATAGATAAAACAAGTGCACAAGGACAAGAAACAACTAAGAATATAAGCCCTCTATAGAACCAATCATTAAATGATGCTCCGGGTATAATAACCGGTGGAACTATAGCAATTAAAAGAGCTGATATAACAACTACCGGCGTATAATATTTAGAGAATCTAGTTATAAAGTTTTCTGTTTTAGATTTTTTAGCACTTGCATTTTCTACTAAGTCTAAAATTTTAGAAACCGTAGACTCTTCAAACTCTTTTTGAACAGATATAGTTAAAACTGCATTTTTATTTATAAAACCAGATAAAACATCTTCTCCCTTACCAACCTCTCTAAGTAAAGATTCTCCAGTTAATGCAGATGTGTCTACCATACTAAATCCGTCAACTATAACACCATCTAGAGGTATTTTTTCACCTGGTTTAACTACTATTATATCTCCGACTTCTACATCGTAAGGAGATACCTCTTTTATTTCAGAACCTATTTTTAGGTTAGCATAATCTGGTCTAATCTCCATAAGAGAAGCTATAGACTTTCTAGATTTACCAACAGCTTTAGCTTGCAAGAACTCTCCTAATTTATAAAACACCATAACTCCTACTGCTTCTGCTGACTCTCCTATAGCTAATGCACCTACTGTAGCTATTGACATTAAAAAGTTTTCATCAAAGATTTGTCCTTTGCCTATATTTTTAATGGCTTTTAATAATACATCTGACCCAACTATTAAATATGCAACTATGAAAACTACTGTACTAAAACTTGACTCGCTTCCTGTAGCAATTTCATATATTCCAAATATATAAACTAAAACTCCAATTACAAGTTTAATCAAATCTTTTTTATCATTTTCTACTGGTTTTTCTTCTTTTTTACTTACAGTAGCTTTTTTCTCTTTGTATTGAATGTCTAATCCTGGCTCTGTTGAATTTATAATATCTATTACCTTATCCATAGTTTCTTTTGAATTAGATGTAGCTACTAAATTAACTGTTAAAACCTTGTTGATAAAGTTAAGATTAGCACTTTCTACATCAGTTAACTTATCCACTTTTTCACAGATTACCTCTGCACAATGTGCACAATTTAATCCATTTAGAATTAACTCTTTCTTTTTTTCCTTAGTCTTTTGTTCTTTCACCTTTATATTTAAACCTGGCTCTGTATCATCTATTATTTTTATTATTTGGTTTATTACTTCCTCTTGATTAAAGTCAGAATCTATATTTACTGTTAGTACTTTGTTTATAAAGTTTAAATTTGCTGAATCTACTTCTTGTAATTTATTAACCTTTTCATTTATAACTTCTGCGCAATGTGCACAATTTAAACCATCTAGTACTATTTCTCTTTTTTTGATAGCACTTGTACTCATAATATCCCCTTCCTTTTTAATTGATTTATTTATTGTAAGTCTCTTGAATATGAGATAATCCACAGTTAAATATCTGACTTATATGGTTATCATCTAGAGAGTAGTAAACTACCTTACCTTCTTTTCTAAATTTAACTAATCTTGCTTGTTTTAAAACTCTTAATTGATGTGATATTGCAGAGTGTGTCATTCCTAATAAATCAGCTATATCACATACACACATTTCACTTGAAAATAAAGCGTATAAAATTTTTATTCTTGTTGTATCTCCAAATACTTTAAAAAGTTCTGCTAAATCATATAAAGTTTCTTCTTGGGGCATATGATCCTTAGCTTTACATATTAGTTCTTCATGTATCTCTTCACAAGAACAGTCTTTAATTTCTTCTATGTCATATTTCATTTATATTTCCTCCTCAATATTATATATACAAACGTATGAATAATTGTTCATATATAATATTATAGAACTCCAATTATTTTTTTGCAACAATTATATAAATTTATTTTTTAATGCACATAATAATAGTTTTTTTATTATATATATATAATAAAGTGTTTTCAGAAATAAGATTCGAAAGTCTTTTATTTAGGAGGTTATTAACTTATGAATTTCGATGGTTATATGAACCCTATGTTTTCTGACATGGATAATAAATATATATATCCTATGCCTTATGTTAATCCTATGATATATATGAACCCTTACATGATGAATCAACCTAATTGTCAAAATGCTAAAAAACAACCTAGTACTGATAATCAAGCTGATCAGTTACAAAATCCTTATCAAAATAATACTATGATGTATATGAACCCTTATATGATGAATCCTATGATGAGTGGTGGTATAGATCCTAATATGCTTATGCAAATGTACATGCAAATGATGCAGATGATGCAAATGATGGGTTGTATGCCAAATATGAATCCTATGGGGAATCCTAGTATGGATAACTTAATGCAGGATTCTATGGGAGGAGGCTATCCAGACCCTTCAAAACAACAAATGGGTGGTATGCCTATGATGATGCCTATGATGGGTTGTATGCCTGGTATGCCCGGCATGCCTAATATAAACATAGAAGAATTCGATGAAGAGGAAATGTAAATTTATAATAAGGGAAATTTTTTTAAATTTTATGTATAAAGTTTAAAGATTGAGCTAATACTATTAATGTATTCCTCATAATATTCCCCCAATATTATAAATACAAGAAAAAAGCCCTAGTGTTTACTAGGGCTTTTTTTATGTTTATTCTATTTGCTAACAACACCTTTTACAATCTTTAATATATCTGTCGCAATTTCAACGTTAGATTTTACACTTTCTTTCGCTACTATAAAGTCTGCAGTTGTATCTGTTATAACTTCTGTAACATCTTTTAAATTATCACTTATCTCAGTAAAATTATCTGCTACTTCCGGTAATCTATTAATTGTAGTAGTTATGTTTTGAGAATTAGAAGAAATTAAATTCTTTATATTCTTTATAAATTCATTTAAATTCTTTAATGTAAATATCAAGTATAAAATTGCTATACATCCTAATACAGCTAATACAAAATATATTGCATTTATATCTATATACATATTAAGCTCCTTGTGTTTCGCTTTGTTCTAGCTTAATAACATCTTCATTTTCTATCTCTTCATTTTCATTTAAATTTTTCTTACTTTGTAAGTACTCTTTAATTTTATTCTTAGATTCTTGGAAATTTGCTTTTCCATTGTTTAATTTATCATTTACTTTAATTTTTGCCTGTTGAGATTTTTCATTTACAGTAGTTGCAACTTTTTGAGATTTATCTTTTAAATCTAATCTAGTTTCTTTCCCTGACTTAGGTGCTAATAATATTCCACCTAGTGCTCCAGCTGTAACACCTGCTGCTACTCCTACTGTAGCTATTTTCATTTTTTTATTTCTTTCTGCTACTTTTTTTGCTCTTCTTTTTTGTTCTATTTTTTTTGCTAAACTCATCTTAACCCCTCCTATAACTTTTAATAATCACTTTATACCCAAATTATAAGATTTATAACCTTTCTTGTCAATTTTTGCCAAATTAATCTAAAAAATCATAAAAATCTTCAGATTCCGACTCAACAAAATCATATAGAACATTTTGTTCAAAAAATATTTCTTCTTCTAATGTTACATAATTTTTAAAGTTACATTGTATTAATTTATTTATATACAGTCTATCTTTTTCATTATATGTAGCAACAAAAAATTTATCGTTCATTTGATAATATAATGCACTTAAATCATTGTTTATTACATAAGTTTCTTTTTTTACATGATTATTATCAAAATTAAATCTTGTAAATAACATTCCTAAATCAAGTTCACTTTTTAATACAAATGGATTTAATTTATAAAATTTATCTAAGAATTCTGTTTTATCTTGTAAATCATAAATCGCTATATATTCTGGCTTTGATATTTCGTCAAACACTTCAAAATCATAAATATCTGCTTTATCAGTAAACATTAGAGAGTCTATTTTGTATTCATCGTTTTTGTAAGTTATATGGAAAGCTAACTTGCAAGTGTAATATCCGTCACTATCTTCATATAAAACATCACATAAATACATACCATCATCTTTTTTAGTAACTTTATTTTTTAAAAGAGCCCCATTAATATTTGTTATATGCATTTCTGAAATTTTTTCATTATTAGAAAAGTATTTTAAACTATCTTTATCCCATGCAATAAATCTCATAGTCATGTAATTGATAAATTCTATATCATTATCAACTTTTTTACATATTTTTGGATACAGATCAAATATATTAACTTTCGATTCATATTTATCTATAAAGTCTATATATTCCTCAATATTGCCAGGTAATTCTTTTTCCCAATAATATGTTTTTTTACCATAGTAATTGACTAAACTAAGAGCTTCTTCTTCTGTAAGTTGGATTCTGTCAGCTCCTAGTCCTCCCATTAATCGCTCTTGCTCTCTATTTAATTCTTCATACGAAGCGTTTCTTAAACTTACATAGTCCGCTATTCCTAACCCTTCTGCATCTATTAAAAAATACTGATACACAATGTCATCATTATCTTCCCATCCAATTATAAGTCCCATACTTCCCATAAGTCTTGAATTCGTAACCTTTGCAAAAATGAAATCCATTTTATCAAACATCCTTCCTTGAACCTGTTTATTTTCAATCCAAATCTATAATAAACCCTATTGATATATTCAGTTTATATAATAACAATATACCCATTTAAAAATTAATTTTAAATTATTTCTTATATTTTTACAACTATATGCTAAATTTATAATATAATAGATAAAAGAAAAATCGCATTAATTGAGGTGATATATATGAAAAAAACTGCAGCTTTCTTTGATATAGATGGGACTCTGTATAGAGATTCTCTAATGGTTGAGCACTTCAAGAAACTAATACGCTATGAAATCGTAGATGAAAAGGTATGGTTAACTAATGCTAGAGATACATTTGTTAACTGGGACAAGAGACAGGGGAACTATGATGATTATTTATTTGAGGTTTGTGATATATATGTTGAATCTCTAAAAGGTTTAGACTTATGTTCTATACACTTTACTAGTAATCAAGTTATAAAGTTAAAATCTGATAGAGTTTATAAATATACTCGTTCTCAAATAAAATGGCATTTAGACCAAGGTCACATTGTAATATTCATTTCTGGAAGTCCGGATTTCTTAGTTTCTAAAATGGCAACTAAATATAATGCTACTGATTTCATAGGTAGTACTTATGTCTTTGAAGACGGTAAATTTAATGGAGAAGTAATTCCTATGTGGGACTCAGCTAGTAAAAATGTAGCTATTAATGACTTTGTTGAAAAGTATAATATTGATTTATCTAAATCATATGCATATGGAGATACAAATGGAGATATTAATATGCTTAGAAGAGTAGGTAATCCTGTTGCTATAAACCCTACTAAAGAACTTCTTCACCAAATAAGTAATGATGAAAATATAAAGGATATATCTAAAATAATAATAGAGAGAAAAGATTTAGTTTACCAACTACCTGCATCTGTCGATGTTCTAGATATATAATTTTAGGAGGTATTAATGACTTTTACAAATGATAGAGATTTTATGAAAAGATTAGAAGATGATATAGAACATTTAAGTAAAACACTATACTTAGATAATCCTGATTTATGGTTAGATTTTTTAGAAAAATCAACAGATAAAGACTTTGATGAAATGTCTTTATTTTTCGCAGCTAAATATAATTATGTTTCGATTATAAAATTTGCTGTGGAGATAAATAATTTTAATTTAAATTCTAAATCTAAAAACATGTCATTTAATTGTGTTAAAAACCATTTAATAGATATCGCTCGCTCTGAAAATTCAATAGACGTATTAGCTTATCTATCTGATGAGGAAGTATCTGATATAGTAGATTCAGTCGATGAACCTAATACTTTACATGAAAGTTCAAAATTAACTATTTCGTATAACTGTCCTCATTGTAATTCTAATATATATGAGACGGGATACAAAGTTCTAATTTCTTCAAATTGCACATATTCAGCATATGATAGAAAAATCATTAGATCAAATCCAGAAGAATTAGATTACGTAACTTGCATTAACTGTAATAACAAAATAAATGATATTACACCTAAACAATTAGAAACTTTAACAACAGTGGAAAACTGTGGTACATGTGGATCTCACATACCTACAATAGGAATTTTAAAAGAAGTAAATTCAAACTTTAATAAATCAACTGGTATTTTTGAGGATGCAAATTCTACATTTTGTTGCAAATCTTGTAGAAAACCTTTAGAAGATATACAGTTAAGACATTTTAATCTAATTTAATTTAAAATTTCCCAGGAAATTTTAAAAACCCACTCTTTATCTGCTAAAGAGTGGGTTTTTTTACGCTTAAGCAAATCATGATTATCGAAAAAACTGTTAATAAACCCTCAAACTTAATTATATAAATATACTATAATTTGAGCGACATGAGCGAAGCGAATTTTTATTTAAACTTAATTATTTTCTTAATCTTAACATCATAGTATTCAATAAATAGAGTATATACATAGTCATATACAATAAAACCTATTTCAAATCCAATTACAGTAAATAAGTTCATCGGTATGAATATAAACGCTTTGAGAATTATATATAGCAACACTGCAATTAGATTAGCAAAAGCTATTTTAAAAACTAGTTCTATATATACTCTTTGATTTTTTTCTATCAAACATTTTACTAATCCATAAATTCCAAATGTAAATACATAAAAAATCCACTGTGCTTTATTTTGTATAATAAAGAAACTCAATAGAATCGATGCTATAGAAAATATTGCTCCATATTTTCCTCCATACTCTATTATTACTATAGAAACTATAAAAGAAGCTGCCCCCATAAAAAACAAAGTATTAATGGGAATTATGTTTGATAAAATTAATAAAATTATGTTTAAAGACAGCAAAATCCCAGTATATGCTATTTTTTTACTCATATCCATATCCTAACAACACTCTATAAAGTCACCACCAAAGCATTCGCATATACTATCTAGGCACCATAACTTCGTACAAACTTCACAGAAATCGTCTCCGCAGCAACAACAATCATCACAACAGCAACAACAACAGCATCCATCTAAGCCATTATGTCTTCTTCTATTGTAATTATGAGCTCTCCTATTATAGTTGTCATAGTTATTGTTATATCTTGTAATTGCATCTTCATAAACTTTATTTTCAGGTTCTATGCTTATAGCTTTTTTTAAGTATGATTCTCCTTGATCGTAATAACCTAAATTTAAAGATGCTATACCTATAAGATAATTCCAGCTAGCACTACTTTTATCAACTATAGATATTAATATGTCATATCCATTTTGAAATTCTTTATTGCTTATAAATTCTTTTGCCAAGTTGAACTTTTCATTATAAGTAGGATTGTTGTACATTAACTTCACACCCTTTATTTAAAATATTTTTATATCTAAGATAAACACCTGAATAAATTATATTATCTATAATGTTTATATTAGCTTTTATATGTAGATTATCTATAGACTGTGCTAAATATCCTAAGCTTATAGATATAAGTCTATCCACCTTTTGTTTTAGTTCTTCTTTTTTATCTATGTATTCAATAAAAGGATTATATCTTCCTTTTTTTACGTCTTTATCTAAATCTTCATAAGCGTCTAATGTATATATATATTTACCTATATTAAATCCAATATTTCTTAAATCATCTCTATATTGATCGTCCTTGTAAGAAAAAATTTCCCCCATAAGATTTCCAAATGTATTAGAAACTGCATCTATGTTGGTACTCCTTTCATCTTCTAAGTCTTTTAGATTTTGTAATTGTTGTTTTATATAATCTGCTTTTTCAGGATATTTATCGTAAGCTTTTTTCAGCTTTCCTTTGTATATATTATAAGCTAATATATCTTTTATTCCTTTATCATCATTTAAATTATCTTCTAACTTATAATAAGTTAAGAGTACATTCATGCTAGCAGCGTATTCTGTTATCTCATTAACTATTCTCATTTTTTTATTTATAGGGTTAGCTATACACACTTCTTTAGTTATAGTAGCTTTAGGCCTATAAACAGAAGTTAAAAGTAAAATTAAAAAAGTTATATCATAATTTAGAGACAGTCTAGATATCTCTCCATGATTTTCCTTTAAATACTTGCACAACCCACAATAATATCCCTTATATGTGTCAAACTCTCTAAATGTTAAATCCATCTTATTTATTCTAACATATCCAAACATTATTATCCTTTCTATATCTATGAATTTAAATTCTATAAATATATTATCTTTTTCTTTATATAATATACATTTTTTTGCATTATATCAATTTATATAAATTTAATCATATAGCTCTATTTTTATCACATATTGTAATCATATACAAATAAATACGCTTTATACTATATAATATTAGTTATATTAAAAATAAAAAGCTATAAGAATTATATAATTCTTATAGCTTTTTTAATGCAAATTTACTTATTTTCAAGTATTAGTCAACTAAGTTTTTAGCTAATTTTTCTAATAAATCTTGTACATTTGTAACCATAGTTATAACTTCTAAGCTACCTCTATCTCTTAACTTATTAACTGCAAATTCAGATATATCTATAGTGTAGAAATGAACAGGTCTTACTTTTCCATCTACAACCCTATAAGAAGGAGTCATGTTTCCTACAGCTATAGTATGAAGTTGAGTAGCTAAACAAATTACTGTTGTAGCTTTTTTTACATGACTTCTCATAGCATCTTGTGCTTGATAAACGTCCCCATAAACTATTGGTAATGGTCCATCATCTCTTATAGATCCTCCAAGAACTATAGGTACATTATTTTTAACACAAGCATGGATTATTCCATCTTGTATATTTTCATTTTCTATTAATTTTTCTATAGATCCTGCTCCTCTAGCTTTATTTAATAAATCTAGATGGTGATAGTGTCCATTTTGTATAGATTCTTGTGTGTATACATGTTGCCCTAGTGCAGTTCCAAATACTCCTGCCTCTAAGTCATGAGTTGCAACTGCATTTCCACCTAAAAATGCATCAACATAACCATTATCTATTAATGATGCCATAGAATCTCTAGCTCCTTTAGCAAATACAGCTGCAGGCCCTAGAACCCATACTATGTATCCATGTTCTTTTTCATATTTTAATAATTCATATAAATTTTCATAATCTTTAGTGTAAGAAGTTTCTCTTGATCTTCCTGATCTAAATGCGAAAACATCTCCCTGAGCTTCTTCTTCTGTTTGGAATCCATTCGGATATAAGTAGATTCCATCTTTTGCATTTTCTGTTCTTCCTACTATAACTTTGTCCCCAACTTTAAGTCTTCTAAACTCTACTACATCTATTTTATCATCGTTAGTTATTATAGGTACGCAGTCCATTCTAGTTTCCTCAGCTAACACCCATTTCCCATTTACTTTAAAATATTCTGGGTAAATCGACATTGCATGATAATTTTCTGGTGCTACACCATCTTTTTCTACAACTCCATAGCTTGCATCAGGAGCATTGACAAATACATCTTGTGTAAAATCTGGTTCTCTATATTCCCTTAATTTAAAAGACATCTTAAAACCCTCCATAATAAATTTTTATGCTTAAAAATTTCCCTTTGATATAATTATAACACTAAAATCCTATAATTTGGTGAAATAACACCTACTTTAGTGAAAACGTTCTTTCATCATCATTGTATTCTAATTGATTTGCTTCATTTAATTCATTCAAAATAATAATCATTAAATCTGAGTTTAAAAATATATTACCATTTAAATCTTTAATTTTTAAATTGTATTTGCTATATTTTTCTTCTGCGTATTTGCTTATTTTGTCTTCAACTATTATATTAAAATTCTTATCTAAATAAACTTTAAATAACCATGGCATGGCTTTATCACTTAAATTATTTACAAAATAATCAAGTGATAAATAAGTTTCATTATTTTCCTCGATAGTTAAAAAATCTGGTGAATTATTTATAATTTTATCTATAAACTTATTGTATTTGTTCATTTTCAACATACTCCTTTATAATTCTATTAAATTTATTTCAGCATCTTTATCTTTTGTTATGTTAAGTATCGCAATTGTTGTAGGTAATTTGAATCTCTTAGGTCCTGCTGAACCTGGGTTTATATATAATATATTATCTTTTATATAGTTTTCACTTTTATGAGAATGTCCATATATAACTATATCTACGCCAATTTTATTTAAATTCTTCTCAATAGACTTTATATCATGTACTACATATATTTTGATACTATCAAATTGTATCAAAATATCTTCTCGAATACTTTCAAATTCAGCTTTTTTATCACAATTCCCTTTTATAAATTTAACATCAGAAATTTTTCTTAGTTCCTCTATAACTTCCATACTCCCAACATCACCTGCATGTATAATTAAATCACATCCTTCAAAGTGATTTAAAACTTCTTTTCTTATCATACTATGCGTATCAGATATTAATCCTATCTTCACATTAACACCTTCTTTCTGCAAAACTATACCCCCTAAAAAATTAGGGGGTATTTATTATTCTTTAAAATCATAAATTAAATTTAATATATCTAAAAATATATTTATAAAGTCTAAGTATAGGTTTAAAACATGTATAGATAAGTCTTTACTATCATTGATATTTCCATTTTCTATTTCATATTTAACTAAACTTACATCATATAGTATATATCCACTGAATATAATTATACTAAATACAGTAACCGTTATATTAAATGCTCCAAATCCTATAAATGAAGCTATTATTGTAAATGGAATTAAAATTATTAATCCTATAAATAATGTGTTTCCTAGCTTTAGATATTTATCGCTTTTTTCTCTTCTTGCTATTGTTGATAATATAAGAAATATTAAAGCTGTAACAAATAATACGCTTATTACAATTTCTTTGCCTAAGCTACCTACATACATCTGAATTATAGGGTATAGAATTATACCATCTATAAAGGTAAATAAATATACCCAGTTCATGCTAAATCTATCCGGTATAATTCCTTTTCTAGAAACTAAACACAGTATTAAAAGTGCCACTACCATAACTACAACAATAATATTTGCAATCATAGCTACACTTTCCGGTACAAATGCTACTCCAAATCCATATCCTAAAAAACAAAATAGTATTGATATAGCTAAATATTTAAACACATCCGCTATCGGGTTTTGAATTACTTTATTCATTTCTTTTCACTTCCTATTTAAAATTATAATATAATTATAACCTCACACTATACATTATTTGGTTAAATTATAGTTACAAAATAGTTTACTCAATAAGCTTTATATAATCATCATATCCCATTTCTTTCATTTTACTTTTAGGTATAAATTTAAGAGCTGCTGAGTTTATACAATATCTAAGTCCTCCATGTTCTTTTGGTCCGTCATCAAAAACATGACCTAAGTGAGAGTTTGCTTTTTCACTTCTTACTTCGGTCCTAACCATTCCATGAGAAAAGTCCCTTTTTTCAACTATAACGTCCTCTTTTACTGGCTTTGTAAAACTTGGCCAACCACAGCCTGAGTCAAACTTTTCTTTTGATGTAAATAATACCTCTCCACTGACAACATCTACATATATACCTTCTTCTTTATTGTCCCAGTATTCATTATCAAATGGAGGTTCTGTCTGATCATTTTGAGTTACCTCAAACTGAATAGGCGTTAATTTATTTTTTAGTTCTTCTCTTTTTTTATTGTTTTTATCCCAGAAATTTTTTATAAAATCATATCTTCCTGATACCTTAAAATACATTTCATAATGTATTGGGTTTTTTTTATAATAATCCTGGTGATATTCTTCTGCTGTATAAAAAGTTTCTGCCGGAAGTATCTTAGTTGCTATTTCTTCTTTAAAAATCCCACTTTCTTGTAATTCTTGTTTTGATTTTATTGCTGCTTCTTTTTGTTTATCATCGTGATAAAAAATTGCAGTTTTATATCTATTGCCTCTATCATTAAATTGTCCTCCACCATCAGTTGGATCTATTTGTCTCCAATATATTTTTAATAATTCATCATATTTAACTAATTCATCATCATATGTTAACTGTATTGCTTCTAAATGTCCTGTATTTTCTGAACATACTTCTTCATATGTAGGATTTTTTGCATATCCTCCTGTGTAACCAGCTACAATTTTTTCAATTCCTTCATACTTACTAAAAGGTTTAAACATACACCAAAAACATCCACCTGCAAAAGTCGCTAATTTTTTCATGTTACTACCTCCAACTTATTTATTTATATATATATTCCCTGTTTTTACAAATCATAATCGCTTATAGATTTGTATCCCTACCAAACTTTGTATTATAATAAATAAATATAAACTCAACTTAATTTGGAGGTGAGATTTTGAAAGATAAGTACATCATATATTTTATAAGTCGTACTAAAGATAATATGATTAAATTTATAGATAAAAATTTGAAACTTAATAATTTAAATGACTTAATTCCCACTCACGGAAATATATTAACTGCACTTTATGAAAGTAATGGACAGCTAACAATGAAAGAAATTTCAAAAAAAATAGGAAAAGATAAGTCTACAGTTACATCATTGGTAAATAAATTAATCATTTTAGGATATGTAAAAAAGGATAAATGTTTAATAGATAAAAGAGTAACTTATATAAGCTTAACTGAAAAAGCATTAAGTATAAAAGACCGCTTTGATTTAATTTCTTCCCAAGTAAAAGAAACTGCATATAAAGATTTTACTAATGAAGAAAAAGAAGAATTTTTACGATTATTAAAAAAAATGAGCAAAAACTTCAAAGATGCAAATGAAAATTTATAGTTAAAAAAATAATAGATAGAGCTAATCTCTATCTATTATTTTTGTGATATATATAAATTTATTGTTTTTTATTTTTAATAACTGAATCTCCTAAAGAACTAATTTCTTTCATATCTAGATATATTCTATATAAACTTATCATTATTGCTTTTTCTAAATCGCTTTTTCTTGAATTAAAAAATACTTTATAAAATTCATATAAACTCTGACCTTTATATGTAGTTTCTTTCAGTTCTTTATATAGTTTATTTACTAATTTAACTTCACTTTCTATTCCTCCACTTAAAAGTATAGAGAAACTTATATTTGTAAAAAAGTCATTTTGTTTTTTTAAAATTTCCTCGATATTTTCTTCTTTTAGCTTATTATTTATAAAATTAAGTCTCATCCAATAATAATTATTTTTCACAATTGCTTTTTCAATGTCTATATCACCTATACCTTCTGAAGATATAAAGTTACATATTTCTTTATTAAAATTTATGTAACTATTTATTGTACTTTTCATATCATTATTAATTTTATATGGAAATACTAAATTTGTTATAACTACAGCAGACATAGATGCAAATAATATTAATATTACTCTGTATTCCAATAGAGTAAAAATTGTTGTATTTGGATAAATCAACTTAACTGCCGTTATAGCTGTCATAGTTATAAATATACATCTTATATTATATTTTCTAATAGATATATTTAAATATAGTGATATCATAAATATAAATATCATTAATGTTGAATTTCCATTAATTACTTTATATATTATTCCAAGTACTATAGCTCCTAAAATAGTTCCTATTGCTCTGTCTATAGATTTTTTTGTACTTTCCTCTGCATATGGAAGTAATACAACTGCCAGTGTATAAACTACCCATTTCCCTTCATAGATATTAAAATAATCTACTATAAAAACTGCTATAGATATTAATATTGAAGCTTTTATAGCTAAGTTAAATCTTAAAGAATCCATACTAAAATTATTGGTTATTATATTAATATCATTTTTTAATTTTTTTCTTATATTTATTTTTTTAGATATAGTTTCTATCTTTTGTTCATCATCTAAACAATTGTACAGCTCTTTAATAGCTATTCTTAAGCTATAATAATTATATTTATCTATATTTTCTCCCATATTTTTTATATCTATTGATTCATCATATTTGCAAAAACTGTTTTTTAATTCGGATAAATTTATATCGCCTAAAATATATAAACTTATATCTTCTAAAACATAATTTAAATTTCTAAATAAATCTTCTCTATAACTATTACTTTCTACGTAGTTCAAACCTGTATTTATTTTTTTTAACAAAATAACAATAATTTGTTTGTTATATATATCTTTTTTAATTTTATTTGATTTTTCTATAGAGTCATATAAGTCCAGTTCTAAATTTTTCAATAAAATATTTACATTCTTATTTTCGTCCTCTATAGGCTTATCTTCTTTAATTAAATTTAACTGAGTTGTTATTCGTTGTATTGTTTCATTAAGTTTTTTATCTGTAATTTTCTTAAAATTATATCTAGTAAAAACAAAATATAAAAATAGTATCACAACTGCTGAAAATACTAATGCTAATATTCTTTTAGGCATTTGTTCTATAGATACAGGTGCATAAAGTAATAACACATAAAGCATCATAAAAGCATTACTTTTAGATCCCCTTACTTCACTACTTCCTATGTAATAAACTAAAAAACTTAATACAAATGTAGTAATTACTGCATAAATTGAGTTGTAATTTGCAACATAAGCACAGCACCCTATGATTATCTGTGCTACACTCAATTTTAAAAATGTACGAGGTATATTATTTGTGTGATTTTCACGAAGCATAGTTATAGCTATCGTAATCGAACCAATACCAATTAGTACATTATCTTTACCAAACATATAAAATGACATTATTAATATTATAGCTATTAAAAATACAGCTATATTCATTAATTGTTTTTTCATCTTAAATTCCATCCTATATTTTAAATTTTTATAAAATATTACTTATTCTATGTATTTTTGAATTTATATTCATTTATACCCATTGTGTGTAATAATCATTCTAAATTATTTACACAATAATAAGTATATATTACTTTGTTGCTTGTAAAACTATTTTATATGCTATAAAATTAGTAAAAATAAATTTAGTAAATAAGGGAGTATATGAATATGAGTATAGAAAATAGAAAATTAGATAAAATACTGGATTTTAACAGATCTTTTATTCAAAATAAAGAATATGAGAAATATGAAACATCTAAAGATCCCGATAAAAAAATAGTTATATTATCTTGTATGGACACAAGACTTACAGATTTGCTTCCAAAGGCTATGAACTTAAAAAATGGAGATGCTAAAATAATAAAAAATGCAGGTGCTACTGTTTTACATCCTTTTGGAAGTATAATGAGAAGTATTATAGTTGCTATTTACGAATTTGAAGTCGATGAAGTTCTTATAGTAGGTCATGAAGGATGTGGCATGTGTAATCTAAATACAGAAAATCTTATAAATAAAATTATAAATAAGGGTGTATCAATTGAGACAATAAATACTCTTTCTAACTCAGGAATTGACGTAAAAAAATGGCTTCATGGATTTGAGTCTGTAGAAGACTCTATAATAGATAGTGTTAAAATGGTTAAAAAGCATCCTTTAACACCTAAAGACATGATAGTTCATGGTTTAGTTATGTCTCCTAGTACAGGTGAACTATCGATAGTTGTAGATGGTTATAAAAACAAATAGTATATCAGATTATTAGATTTTTTACCATTTACAAATTTTAACATTAGGAATATAATAAAAGTGTTCATTATATTTTTAATACATGAACATTGTGTGATATGTAAAATATCATACTCCTGACTTTGTTTTATTTTATTTGTTTGTTAAAAATATCTTATATAGGTCTTTCTATATAAGAAAAAAAGAAGACATCTTTTAGGTGTCTTCTTTTTTTAAAGTATTACTTGAGTTATGTTTCCACTACTATCTTCAACACTTATTATATCTAAATCTTTAAAGTTTCTTGAAAGCCACTTAATTTCCTTCATAGCTAAACTCACCTCTTGTGATGACAAATTTCCTATAAAGTACTCTTCTCTTTCTTTTTCATATTGTTTGTCTGAAAGCCAATTTCTAATAAATGTAAATGTAAAAGTATTAGGTATATTACTCATACTTGCTCTTTTTGATTTTGCAGGCTTTGAAACTATCCTCATATATACCTCCATATTAAATAAAGCTTTTAATAAATTATATTTATTAAAAGCTATTAATATCACTTTATTATTTTAATTATATATCTTCTATATGAGTATATTTACCTCTACCATTTTCCTTTGATATATATAATGCTTTATCTGCTAAATTTATAGCATTTCTTATATCTTTATTTGAATATATTGTTGAAATACCTATACTTAGACTAATATAATTACTTACTTTTGAATATTCATGCTTTATCTTTTTATCTGAAATATTTTTAAGTATTCTTTCTGCAAAAAATGTAGATTCTTTTTTTACAGTATTTTTAAGAACAATGCAAAATTCTTCGCCTCCATATCTAAATATCATATCGCTTTTTCTACAACTGCTTTTTAAAACTTCTGATATAGATTTTAAAACTTCATCTCCACGCTGATGACCATAGTTATCATTATATAATTTAAAATAGTCTACATCTATCATAAATACTGATATTGGAACATCTTTAATTTTTACATTTTTTTTATATAGTTCTAAATACCGTCTATTATAAACATTGCACAACGGGTCTTTCATCGATTCATATCTAGATTTTTTCATCTTTTTATATACTAGTATAATAATTCCAATTAAAAACAAATTGCTTATTATTATTAATGTGCTAGTTTTTTTCATAATACTTATGTCTTCTTCTTCTTTTATCTTGTTATTCAAATGAAATTCATATTGCTTATTATTTATTTTTGACATGTCCAATTCATTTTTATAAAATTTTTGTACTAATTTATCATATTCATAATGGTTTTTTAACTTTTTATAAATTTCTATCCTTTCCTTTATAGAAAATTGGCATATATATATATCCCCTTCTTTTTTACCATACTCCTCTAATTGCTCAAAGTACTCAATAGTTTTACCAATATCTCTAGTTTTCTTAAAATACAATGCATATGCCCTAGTCTTTAACATTTTACTCTCAGTGTATTGGACAACTTTATTTCCCTTTTCTAATTTATCTATTTTCTTAAAATAAAAATCAATTTTACTAAAATCTTTTTTATTTAATTCTTTTATTATTAAATCTGAATAATACATTATTAATAAATCATCTTTGTGAGATTCAGGTAAATATTCAATAAATGGTTCAATTTTAGATAAAATTATACTATATTCATCCATACTACCTACTTGAAAGTAAATTTCTGCTAAATTTAACAATGCATAGGTTTTTATTCTAGCATTTTCAGTTTTATTTTTATTAAATGAATTTATTATTTTTATAAGAGATTCAGCACTTTTTATGTATTCTCCCATGTGCCTATATGCTATAGAGGAATTTATCTCAACTTTATACTTATTTTCTTTACTCACATATTTTTCGGCCTTTTCATACATAAGTATTGCACTTACAGTTTCACCTTGAAATGTGTTTATAATTCCTAGATAATTATATAAATTAAACTTATCTGATTTATCCAACTTGTTAAATATTTTTTTGTTTTTTTCAATTTGTTCTAATTTTTTTTCAGCTAAATCATAATCTACATCTTGTATAAGGGCATTTGCATCTTGAATTTTCATTTTTTCTTCTTGTTTAAAATTATTTAAATTATTTAATTTTAATATAAAAATCAATAGAACCACTGCAGATGCAAATACTATTATATAATTTTTCTTAATTTTAAAATTCATAAATCACCCCATAGATCCTTTATTTGATCACTTTTATTCATATAAAATTTTTATATCTATAGTATATATATTTATAATTACCTATAACTGTATTATGTTAAAGTTGGCATATATTATTATATCTTATTAATTTACGCTATATTTGTAAATTTACGAATATATTAAATTTATTTTAAATATTATTTAATATAGTTTTTAAGCTATAAAAAAATTTTAGGGGGAAACTTATGTTAGAAGTATTTAAAAGAGATTTAAGTCAAAATAATAAAAAACTAAGAAAATCAGGTTATATTTTAGGCTTAATTTATGGTCCTAATCTTGATCAAGACATCCCTATTCAAATACCTAAAACTCCTTTTTTAAGATTTGCAGAAGATAATAATGACCTTAGTGTTGATTTACTATTAGATGGTCAAATAAAAAAATGTATAATAACTGAAATCCAATCGCAACCTGCATTTGAAGGCTATACACATATAAATTTTAAATGTATCGAATAAAATAAAAAAGACTATCTGTAAGATAGTCTTTTTTATTTTATTCGATACATTTAAGTAATAAATTACATTAGTGACTGCTCTTTTCCACAAGCTTTACATCTTCTCATTTCAACTATGCACTCTTCGTTATTTTCATTGATATTTTGGTATGTTACTATAGTATGCTTTCTTTCTTTTTCACAGTTATCACAAAAAACTGATTCTTTTAACTTTCTAGTTTTTAAAATTTCCATCTAAATAAACACCCTTTCCTCAATAAATTTAACTCTATCTACCATTATTGTTATAAGTGTGTTTATTTATACATAATAAGTAAAATTCATATAAGCATGTATTTTCTAATTTTCATTTCTAACTATATAATTGTATATAGCTCCTATCTGACCAGAATCATTAAAAAACTTACAAGGTCCAATATTCCATTTTTTATATAAATTTTCAATTTTTCCGGTTTCTTTTATAAGCTCTATAGAAAGCCTTTTCATTTCAGATTTCAAATCTTCTATAAAAATAGGTTGATTGCTTATTCCGCCTCCAATAAGAATTTTTTCTGGATCAACTATAAACCCCACATTATAAATACAAATTGCTACTCTTCTTATCCACATTTTATATAATTCTAAAACTTCATCATCCTTATTTTGAATCATATCAAATACGGAAACTCCGTCTAAACTTCTAGAATTCACGCCCTTTTTATTAGCTATTTCTCTGACAAATGATACAGTTGAGCTAGTTTTATTCAAAGTTTTTAGTCTATATTTTTCATGTATATTATCTAGAATCATATATCCAAATTCTCCTGAAAAATAATTATTCCCACTTACTAATCCATTGTTTATATACAAAGCTCCACCTATTCCTGTCCCAAGCGTAATACATACAAAATTGCTACATTCAGTTGCATTTCCAATCCATTTTTCAGCTAATAATGCACAATTTGCATCATTTTCTACTTCTACTTTTATTCCTAACTCTTTTTCTAAAATATACTTTATATTTACTTTATCTAATATTCGTATAGATCCTCCATCTTGTATGTATCCACTATTAGGATTTACACATCCTGGAACGCTAAGTCCTACTCCATCTACAGGTCCACATTCATCCATTATTAATTTTATTGATTTTATAAACTTTGACATATCATACTTAGGTGTTCTTATTTTATCTTTCCCTTTTTTTACTTCATTTCCATATTTATCGTAAACTCCATACTTTATAGAAGTTCCTCCAACATCTATTCCTAAATAAGTGTTCAACTGCATCACCTCCTAATTAAAATAATCTTTTTATATTATTAATTTTATCATAAATTTTTCCCAATATATGTAATATGATTTTTAAAAAATACTTTTATACTGTATACTGATTGTATAATTATAAATTTATGAAAGGAGTTGTAATTTTATGAAAAATCTCAAATTTAAAAATCAAATTTTACTCTCAACTTATATAATAATTTTATCTTTTTTACTTTTAAATATAAAATCTGTTGCAAATATGTTTCTTCACCTAATTTCTATATCGAAACCTTTTATAATAGGTATAGCAATAGCATTTTTAATAAATATTCCTATGAAGTTTTTTGAAAAGAAAGTTATAGAACCATATTTAAAAAAGACAAAATTAAAAAATCCAAAAACTTTAGCCAGAGCATTATCTCTTTTAGTTACTTTACTTATTTTATTTGTATTAGTGAACTCATTTGTAAACTTTGTGATTCCTCAATTAGGTAAAAGTACTTCTAGTTTAATAAGTGCGGTTCCTCAGTATATAGATTCACTAGAATCTTATGTTACAAATTATTTTTCACATATAAATATTCCAGATAGTATCCATGCTAATATCTTATCTGGTTTAGATAAAGTTTCAAGTTTTGTAATAAAATTTGCAAACTATTTTATCTCAAATATATTAGGATTTACAGTTGGTGTTACATCTGCGATAACTAATTTTGTTATAGGATTTATAATTGCAATTTATATACTTTTAAGTAAAGAAAAACTTTTACTTCAATGTAAAAAATTTACTTTCGCTTTTTTAGACGAAAAATATGCAAATAAGTTAGTAGAAATTTCTCATTTAGTAGAATTTAAATTCTCAAAATTTATAGCTGGGCAATGTATGGATGGTGCTATATTAGGTATTTTATGTTTCATAGGTATGACTATATTTAGTATGCCTTATGCATTGCTTGTTAGTACTATAGTGGCGATAGCTGCGTTAATACCTATATTCGGAACATTTATAGGAACTGCACTTTCAGTTTTTATTATATTTATGGTTAAGCCTATAACGGCATTATATTATTTAATAATGATGCTTGTAATTCAGCAAATTGAAGGTAACTTAATATATCCATTTGTTGTGGGTAACTCTATAGGACTATCCTCATTTTGGATATTAGTACCTATATTTGTAGGTTCTTCTATGTTCGGTGTTTTAGGTATTTTAATAGGAGTTCCTCTTTTTAGTGTAATTTACACGCTATTATCTAGATATGTAAATAAAAGAATAAAAGAAAAAAATATTAATCTATAAAAAAAAAGATGACTAAATGTCATCTTTTTTTATGCTGCTAAAATTTCTTTTAATGCATCATATGAAAAATCTATTATCTCTGAACAGCTAACTTTATTTTTCTTTAGATCTAAACATATCTCACTGTTATATTTATCTCTAACTCTATTCATTAATTCTCTTGAGTAAGCTCTGGCATCGTTTGATTGAGAGCTATCTTCTCTACCCTTTATATATCCTAATACTAATACAGCCGCATTTACAGCTCCACATAAACTTCCAACTGTAACTCCTGTTCCCATTCCGCTTCCTAACGCAACTGGGATATCAGTGTTATGTTCTTCATTATATGATTTTATTATAGCTTCTGCACATGTATATCCTTGTTTATGATATTCTGATGGTTTTGTCATTTTATTATCCTCCAATTTCATCTATTATTTAAATAATCAATGTTATAATCTTTTCAAATTAACTTTTCTTAAATAATATTACCCTATTTAAAATAAATTATATGTGATAATATCACATTAATAGTTTATATCCGAATAATAATTTTACCATATTTTAGATAAATTGTCTTTTCTAACATACATTAGATTTCTACTTTTGAATAGTTTCCAACTTACCTATTATCTTATTTACTATAGGCTCAAACACTAATTTAAGATTATTTTCTTCATCCACTGTATTTCCATCACTTAAATTACTTACGCTATTTAGCATAGGTAATTCTGCTAACAAGTTTAAATTCATTTCCTCTAAAAATTTATCAGTATTTTCTCCATTGAATAATCTTATTTTTTTATCACAATCAGGACAAGTTATATAACTCATATTCTCGATAACACCTAATATATTAATATCCATTTTTCTAGCCATATTTACAGCCTTTGAAACTATCATAGAAACAAGATTTTGTGGTACTGAAACCATTACTATTCCACTTATCGGAATTGAATTCATTACAGTTAAAGCAACATCTCCTGTACCTGGCGGCATATCGATTACTAGATAATCAAGTTCGCCCCAAAGAACATCTTTCCAAAATTGTTCAACAACCCCTGAAATCATAGGTCCTCTCCATATAACAGGATCACCTTCATTTTCCATAAGAAAATTTAATGACATAACTTTTATCCCATCATTTGTGTTAACTGGTAAAATCATATCTTCTGACATAATTGCTTTTTTTCCACTAACTCCAAGTAATCTAGGAATACTAGGCCCTGTTATATCTGCATCTAAAACCCCTACTTTATATCCTAATTGATTTAACTGTTTTGCTATAATTGCTGAAATAGAAGACTTTCCTACACCTCCTTTTCCACTCATAACCCCAATAATTTTTTTCACATTATTCAAATTATTATTTTTAACTCCACAATTGTTTTTGTCTTTTGTACATCCGTTATTAGATGGACATGTTTTGCACATTGACATAATCTCATCCCCTTAAATATAATTGGCATTTGCTAATTTAATTTTACTTATATTTTTATTTATTGTCAAATGCCAATTATAATACATTCCTTATACACAAAAAGGAAAAATACAAATTTTAAATTTTTATATTTTCCCTTTTCAGATTTTTATATTTTATATTTAATTTTTCTAAACTTTATATTTTAATACTGTTATTAACTAATATAAAATAAATTGTTACACAATAAACATTTAAAATAATTCTAGTTATTGTTTTTCGCTATTCTCCATTTCTTCGATATTGCATTTTCTAATCTTAGGCATAGACCAGTCCATGTTTTGTCTTCCATATTTAAATGTTTGTTTCTAACGTTAAATTCAAGTATGTTATTTATCATTTTATCTATTTCAATACCCAAATTCTTCTCAAATTCAGGAAGTTCATCCTCAAAAGGTTCAGCAATTTTTCGCATTTTAGGCAAATTTATATATTTAATTTTACCTGATGTATTTATATATTCTCCAATCCATTCACTAACCCCGGGTATATCAGTTGTTATAACAGTACACCCACTTGCTAAAGCTTCTATAACTACTAAAGGTAATCCTTCAAAAAATGATGGGAGCATAAATATATGAGTTTTTCTAAGTATTTCTGCTAATTCATTTTGTTTTACTTTTCCTAAAAACTTTATATCAAATTCACTTTCTTCACTAAGTTTTTTAATAGAATTAAATTCTTTTTCATTGCTTCCATCCCCAACTATATTTATTTTTATAATATCTTTTTTATGTTTTATATAGTTTAGTGATTTTATTAAAGACTCAACACCTTTTAACCTACAAATTTTGCCTGCAAAAGTAATATTAATAATATCATTATCTATTTTTTTATCAAAAAATAGATTTTCATCATATCCACTTCCAAGAGAATATACTTTATCATCACTTAGATCAAATATATCTTCAATCTCTTTTTTTTGCTCATTATGCAACGAAAATATCATATCTAAGTTACATATATTATTCTTTATATAACTACTTTTTAATTCATTGCTTTGAAATTGCTTTAAACATGTTCCATGACAAATTCCTACTACAGGTGTATTCTTGATAATTTCCCTTACAAATGCAGTTATTAAATATAAATGATGACATATTACTAAATCAGGTTTTATATCTTTAATAGCTTCGTCTATCCTTTTTTTAAACGCATCCTTTAATTTAAATACCATATCTTCGCTCATATTTTTATATAAAGTACTATTATATGGCATAACATCACTCATCCCTACAACGTTAAAAGGAACCTCTTTTGTATTATAAGTCACAGGGTAAAATTTTATATCTCCATCAAAGCATTCTTTTGGGTCATCAGCATCTATTCCTGCTATTACCCCTTGATTATACCCCATCTTTTTAAACCCTTTTATCATTCCACTCATGTAAATACCACTACCTGTGCTATTTGGTTTTTGTGTTATTATATGTAGTATTTTCATAGTTCTCCCTTCAATTGTCAGCTAAAATCTATATCTAAATATACACAAGAGGAATCATCATTTACTTTAAATCTTGGAAATTTAGTTGTTGAAAAATCTTCCAACTCTATATTTCTAAGTCTAGAGTAGATTTCTCCTGCTCCATATTTTTCTACCTCATTTATTAAATTTTCTTCTTCTATTGTTTTATATCTATCACTAATGCATGAAAATCCATCACTTGTAAGCATTATTTTTATATTATCATTTATATCTATAAATCCATTTATAGCGTTGTTTATAGCATTTTCATCAAAATCTAATATCCAATATCCATCTTTTGTATTTTTTTTCAATCTATTGCTTATTATTGTGCTCATCACACTATCTTTTATTTCTTCAAATGTAAGCCTGTCTAAATTAGGTAGTTTTTCCATTTCATCGTAAACCAATTTATCTAAAACACATAAAGTTCTATCTTTTATTACAGATTTTTCATTTCCTAATTTAAAATAAAATGTACAATCTCCAAGTAAAAAATACTCTAGTTTATTATTATAAAATTTTATAACTGCAATAGAACTGGATGGAGTATCTAACCTCTCAATATCATTCTTATCAACTTTTTTATAATATTCATCGCTTATCAATTTAACTCCATTAAACATCAATTCTTTTAAAGTCATTTCATTATGTATATTTTTGTGTAAATAATTATTCCACCAGCTTACATACCAATTTGCATCGCTTTTGCATGAAATTAGGTTTTTTCTATTTAGCCCAGTAGCTCCATCTAAAACCCACGCTCCAAATGGATTAAATCCTATTATATCTTCATTGTATTTTGCACTTCCTTGATAACATAAAGTGTCACAAACCTTTATTTCCATATCATACCCTCCGCGTATAGCATATATATATTACCATATTAATTTTGAAAAACTTGTCGAAAATTATATAAAAATTCCACTTTATATGTGTATATACAATAATACCCAAATATCTTGCTTTACTTAAGTTTATTCTCCATTAATCGATAAATTCCCTCTATATATTTTTCACACACTTTTTTGGTATTCAAAACATACTGTACTTACTTATCTAAACTTAATGTATATTAAATCGATTTTTAGTAATAAGACTTTAAGTAAACGTAAAAAAGGCACCTCAAGATAAGTATTGTAATATTTATTAATAATCTAAATATTTTATCCTTGAGATACCTTATATGTTTTTATTTAAAATATTTAACTCCACATTCAAAAATCTTTTGATCTTTTTCGCCTATAATATTTTTAACAACTTGATCTCCAATTCTTTCTGAATGACCCATTTTCCCAAATACTCTTCCATCTAAACTTGTTATACCTTCAACTGCATATGTTGATCCATTTGGATTAAACTCTATATCATAAGTTGCTTTTCCTTCAAAATCTACATACTGAGTTGCAATTTGTCCATTTTGTATTAATTTTCTCATTACATCTTCACTCGCTACAAATCTTCCTTCACCGTGTGAGATTGCTATACTGTGAATGTCACCAACTTCTGTATCATACAACCAAGGAGATTTATTAGATGCAATTCTTGTATTAACCATTTTAGCTTGGTGTCTTCCTATCTTATTATAAGTTAGAGTTGGGCAGCTTTCATCTATATCTCTTATTTCTCCATAAGGCACTAGTCCTAATTTTATAAGAGCTTGGAATCCATTACATATACCTAGCATTAATCCATTTTGATTGTTTAAAAATTCATTTATAGCTTCAGCAATTTTAGGATTTCTAAATACAGTTGCAATAAATTTACCTGATCCATCTGGCTCATCTCCTGCACTAAATCCCCCTGGTAACATTATTATTTGAGATGATTTAATTTCTTCTACCATAGTATCTATAGAGCTTTCTATATCTTTATAAGTTAAGTTTTTAAATACTTTAACAGATGTTTTAGCTCCTGCTTTTTCAAACGCTCTTGCTGAATCATATTCACAGTTAGTCCCAGGGAAAGCTGGTATAAAGACTTTTGGCTTAGCTAAGCTTATACCACTATTTCTTCTTTCCTCATTATTTAAAAAGTTTATAGTTTCTATTTTTTCTTTTATTTCTTCACTTTTAATAGGGAATATACTTTCTAAAACACCGTTATACTTATCATATAAATAATCTATATCTATACTTTCATTTTCTATAATTATATTTTTTTCTTCTATAGTCTCTCCTAATATTTTATAATTGTATCCATTCAACTCTTTTAATAACTCTTTTACATCTATATCATTTCCTTTTAATTCAAGAATCATATTTCCATAAGATGCATTAAATAACAATTGATCATTTATATTATTTTCATTATTAAATTTAAATCCAATCTTATTTCCAAAGCTCATTTTGCTTATAGCTTCACTTACTCCTCCATAACCTACTGAATATGCAGAAAGTACTTTTTTATTTTCTATAAGCTCTGTTATCTTTGAAAGATTTTTCTTTAGTTCTTCAAAGTCTATAACTTTATTTTCCAACACATTTGTTAATAACATTATTACTGTTGAACCTGATTTTTTAAATTCTGGGGATAACACTTGTTTTGCATCCACAGTATCAACAGCAAATGAAACTAGTGTTGGAGGTACATCTATGTCTTTAAAAGTTCCTGACATACTGTCTTTTCCACCTATTGCAGGTATTTGTAATTTATTTTGAGCATAATATGCCCCAAGTAATGCTGAAAATGGTTTCCCCCACTTATATTCACTTATCCCCAGTTTTTCAAAATATTCTTGTAGAGTAAGTCTTATAGTACTAAAGTTACCCCCAATAGCCACAACTTTACACACAGATTCTACAACTGCATAAAGCGCACCATGGAATGGGCTTTCTTTTCCTATCTTCGGGTTATATCCATATGTCATTATTGTAGATGTATTAGTCTCTCCATTTAAAACAGGTATTTTGGCAACCATACCTTGAGCTGGAGTAGCTTGATACTTACCTCCAAATGGCATCAGCACAGTATTTGCTCCTATAGTATTATCAAATTTTTCAATAAGTCCTTTTTGTGAGCAAATATTTAAGTCAGTAATATTATTTATGAATTTATCCTTTAAGCTACATTCACTGCTTATTGCTACTTCCAAATTTTCTTCTGATTTATATAAAGTCATATCATCAACATTTTTTACTTTTATATTTATTTTTTGTTTTACTCCATTTGTTTCTATAAAATCTCTAGACATATCTACTATAGCTGTTCCATTCCAATACATTCTAACTCTTCCGCTATCAGTTACATTTGCAACATGGGTAGCTTCTAAGTTTTCCTCTATAGCCATTTTTATAAACTTATCTATATTTTCTTTTTTTATTGCTACAGCCATACGCTCTTGAGACTCAGATATAGCTAACTCTGTTCCGTCTAATCCATCATATTTTTTAGGTACTAGATCTAAATTTATATCTATACTTTCTGCTATCTCTCCAATTGCTACACAAACTCCACCAGCTCCAAAGTCATTACATCTTTTTATCATCTGTGCAACTTCTTTATTCCTAAAAAATCTTTGTATTTTTCTTTCATTTGGAGCATCACCTTTTTGAACTTCTGCACTACATGTTTTTAAAGATTTTTCACTGTGTTCTTTTGATGATCCTGTAGCTCCTCCACATCCATCTCTTCCAGTTTTTCCACCTAATAATATTACAGCATCCCCCTTTTGAGGAGCTTCTCTTATTACATTTTCTTTTGGTGCTGCTGCAATTACTGCTCCTATTTCCATTCTTTTAGCTACGAAATTCTCATCATAAACTTCTGCTACTTGACCTGTTGTTAGTCCAATTTGATTTCCATAAGAACTATATCCATTAGCTGCTTCTGTAGTTATTTTCTTTTGCATTAACTTTCCTGGTAATGTATCTTTTAATGATGTTCTTGGATCTGCACTCCCACTTACTCTCATAGCTTGATAAACATAACTTCTACCTGATAAAGGATCTCTTATAGCTCCTCCTAAACAAGTAGCCGCTCCTCCAAAAGGTTCAATTTCTGTAGGATGGTTGTGTGTTTCATTTTTAAACATCACTAAATATTCTTCTTTTTTACCATCTATATCAACATCAACATTTATACTACAAGCATTTATTTCTTCACTTACATCTAAGTCTTCTAATTTACCACATTTTCTTAATTCCTTCATAGCAATTGTTGCTATATCCATTAAACAAATATCTCTATCTGTTTTTCCATATACATAATCTCTTGATTGTAAGTACATATCATATGCTTCTTTTACAACATCATTATACTTACCTTCCTCTATAACTACATCCTCTATTTTAGTCATGAATGTAGTATGTCTACAGTGATCTGACCAATAAGTATCTAATACCTTTATTTCAGTTATAGTTGGATTTCTTTTTTCTATATCTTTAAAATACATTTGAACATGCTTTAAATCTTCAAATGTCATAGCAAGTCCTATAGAATCCATGAATTTCATTAAATCTTCATCACTTAAGCTTATAAATTTATCTATCGTTTCTACACTTGTAGGTATTTCAGTTTGTATTTTTAAGGTTTCAGGTTTTTCTAAGTCAGCTTCTCTACTATCTACTTGGTTTATGCAATATGATTTTATTTGTTTAAGACTTTCATCTGTTATATCTCCACTGATTATTACTAGCTTTGCAGTATTTATTATAGGTCTTTCACCTTCATTTATAATTTGAATACATTGAGCTGCCCAATCAGCTCTTTGATCATATTGTCCTGGTAAATATTCTATTGCAAATACTTTATCATCTGTATTTATGTTTACTTCCTCTTGATATACATTATCTGTGTTAGGCTCAGAGAATATATTTCTAACTACTTTTTCATATACAGATTCTTCTATTCCTTCTATATCATATCTATTTAAAAGTCTTAGACTTTTTATCCCATCTATATTTAAGCTCTCCTCGATTTCACATTTTAGATGTTTTGCTTCTAAGTCAAATCCTTGTTTTTTCTCAACTAATATTCTTCTTACAGTAGATTTCAAACTATTACTAGTAGTCATAGTATACCCCCATAATTTTTATTTAAGTATATTTATACTAATTTGATAATACTCCAATGTCAGTTCTGTAATGCATACCTTCAAATTTTATCTTTTCTATGTTTTCATAAACTTTTTTACTAGCTTCTTCAAGTGAGTTACCTTTTGCGCTAATTCCTATAACTCGCCCACCATTAGTAACTAGTTTATTGTTAATTATTTTAGTTCCACTATGGAATATAACTATATCTTCATCCACTTTATCAAGACCTGTTATAATCTTACCTTTTTCGTAACTTTCAGGATAACCACCTGATGTTAACATCACACATACTGCATTTTTTTCATTGTACTTTATTTCAATTTCATTTAATCTATTTTCTAAAATAGCTTCTATTATTTCAATTAAATCTGTTTCCAACCTTAAAAGTACTGATTGTGTTTCAGGATCTCCAAATCTAACATTATACTCTAAAACCTTTGGCCCATCCTCTGTTATCATTAATCCTATAAATAAAATACCTTTATAGTTTAAGTTATCATCTTTAAAACCTTTTAATGTTTTATCTAAAACTTCTTTTTTCACTATATTAGATAATTGTTCATCGTATATATTGCTTGGAGAGAATGTCCCCATCCCTCCTGTGTTAGGACCTTCTTCATTGTTATAAACTTTTTTATGATCTTTAGCACTTTCCATAGGTACTATAGTATTATTGTCAACAAACGCTAGTATAGATGTCTCTATTCCTTTTAAAAACTCTTCAATAACTATTTTTTCTCCAGCTATGCCAAATTTTTTATCACTCATCATTTCTTTTAAAGTTTCTATACCCTCTTCTTTATCTTTTGCTATTACAACACCTTTACCTGCTGCTAGACCATCAGCTTTTATAACTACTGGATATCCAAATGAATCAATTTCACTTATGGCTTCATCTAGATTTACGTATTCTTTATATTTTGCAGTTGCAATATCATGTTTATTCATAAATTCTTTTGAAAAAGCTTTACTACCTTCTAACATTGAGCACTTTTTATTTGGTCCAAATATCTTTAAGTTTTCTTTTTCAAACCTATCTACTATTCCATCTACTAATGGAACTTCTGGTCCAACTATAGTTAAGTCAACTTTATTTTCTTTAGCAAATTTATATAAATTATCAATATCATTATCTTTTATATTTAGACACTGAGCTATTTCACTTATTCCTGCATTACCAGGAGCGCAGTAAATCTCATCAACCTTTTTTCCTTTTAATAAACTATAGCAAATTGCATGTTCTCTTCCACCTGATCCTACAACTAAAATCTTCATGTATTTACCTCCTAGTGTTTAAAGTGTCTTATTCCTGTAAACACCATAACCATATCATTTTCATTACAAGCATCTATTGAATCTTGGTCCTTTATAGATCCTCCAGGCTGAACTATAGATTTTATTTTATAATCATTAGCTAACTTCACACAGTCATCAAATGGGAAAAATGCATCTGATGCTAATACTGCGCCTTCAAAGTTTTTATCTTGGTTATTTTCTAAAGCATTTTTTAATGCCCATATCCTTGAAGTTTGACCGCATCCAAGAGCTAGTGTCTGTCCATCTTTTACTATAGCTATTGCATTAGATTTCATATTTTTAACTATCTTCATTCCAAATTCCATATCTTTTAATATTTGTTCATCTGCTATCTCTTTTGTAACACAGTTATATTCATTAGCTAATTTTTCATCTCTATCCTGAACTAGTAACTTACCATCTAAATATTTAAAGTCAAATCCTTGAAGGCTATTTTCTATATTTGATAGTTTTAATACTCTTAAGTTTTTCTTTTGAGTTAAAACTTCAAGTGCTTCTTTTGTGAAATCATAAGCTACTACTATTTCTAAAAATATTTCATTTAATTTTTTAGCCGTTTCTACATCTACTACAGATGTAAATCCTACAATTCCCCCAAATATAGATACTTTGTCTGCCTCATAACATTTTGTGTAAGCCTCAAAGCTATTTTTAGCTACTGATACTCCACACGGATTTGTATGCTTTATAGCTACGCAAGCTACTTGTTCACTGTCTTTAAACTCTCTCATTATTTCTAAACATCCATGTAGGTCATTTATATTGTTAAAAGAAAGTTCTTTACCATTTAACTGTTCATAATTTAATATTGGATTTTTTGCATTAGATTGTTTATATAATACTGCTCCTTGATGAGGATTTTCTCCGTATCTTAGAGTATCTTCTTTTTGGAATGTCATTGTTAGACTTTCAGGGAACTTATCTCCTAATTGCTCTCTGAAATAGTTTGATATTAATGCATCATATCTAGCAGTTGTTGAAAATGCTTTATATGCTAGTTTTTTTCTATCTTCTAATGATACTTCTCCAGCTTTTAAGCTTTCTATTATAGAATCGTAGTCTTTTGTATCAACTACTATTAAAACATCTTTATAATTTTTAGCTGCTGAACGTATCATAGATGGTCCACCTATATCTATATTCTCTATCATTACATCATGAGGTTTGTTATCTTTTAAATTTCCTTCAAAATCATATAAATTTACTACTACTAAATCTATTGCTCCTATTTTATGCTCATTAACTGTATTAACATGTTTTTCATTATCTCTTTTGTATAATATTCCTCCATGTATATATGGATTTAATGTTTTAACTCTTCCATCCAATATCTCAGGAAAGCTTGTAACTTCATCTATTTGTATAACTTTTAACCCTTCTTCTTTCAGAGTTTTAAATGTATTTCCTGTTGATATTACTTCATACCCTAATTCATTTAAGCTTCTTGCAAACTCTACTACACCACTTTTATCTGTTACACTTATTAATGCTCTTTTAGTCATTTACAATTACTCCCCTTCCATTTACAGTTAACTTATTATCACAATATAGTTTTACGCTTTCTTTAAGTATCTCGTGTTCCACTGTTAGTACCCTCTCAGACAAACTCTGTGGGGTATCATTAAACTTAACCTCTACACTTTTTTGCATTATTATTGGACCTGTATCTGCACCTTCATCTACAAAATGCACAGTAGCTCCACTTAACTTTGCACCATAATTTATTACAGATTCATGAACTCTCTTACCATAATATCCTTCTCCACAAAACGCAGGAATTAATGATGGATGTATATTTATTATTTTATTTCTGAAAGCTTCTACAAATTTTGGACTTATGATTTTTAAATATCCTGCTAAAACAACTAAATCAATATTTTCTTTGTTTAGTAAATCTATTATTTTTTCATCTTCTTTTTCTACAAAAGTTTTGATATTATGTTTTATTGCTCTTTCTAATCCATAAGCATTATCCTTATTAGATATAACTAATTTAACAATTCCATTTATATATCCACTTTCACATCCATCTATAATACTTTGTAAGTTGCTTCCTCCTCCAGATATTAAAACAGCAATGTTTAGCATAGCTTTACTCCTTCATGACTATCTACAACTTTTCCAATTATATATGCTTGTTTTTCACTTTCATTTAAATAGCTAACTATTTCCTCTGCTTTATCTGAATCTACTACCATTGCAAGTCCTATACCCATATTGAAACTTTTATGAAGCTCAACTTCATCTATTGCATTAAACTTTTCTATCATTTTAAATATAGGTGGTTTTTCCCAAGAATTTTTTTCTATATCTATACCTAATCCATTTGGTATAACTCTAGGGATATTTTCTATAACACCTCCACCTGTTATGTGTGCTATAGCTTTTAACTCGTATTTTTTTATTAAATCCATAACAAGTTTCACGTATATCTTTGTCGGAATAAGAAGCGCCTCTCCTAAAGTCATTTCTAATTCTTCTATATAATCAGTTAGTTCATACTTATATTCTTCTAGAAATATTTTTCTTATAAATGAATATCCATTACTGTGTATTCCGCTTGATGATATTCCTATTAATGTATCTCCAGAGTTAACATCTTGACCACTTATTATTTTAGATTTATCTGCTATTCCTACTGAAAAACCTGCTAAATCATAATCATCCTCTGAGTACATACCAGGCATCTCAGCTGTCTCTCCTCCGATAAGAGCACATTCTGCCAGCTTGCATCCTTCCACTATTCCAGATACTATATCATCGATTTTCTCAGGAATTAATTTTCCAGTAGCGATATAATCTAAGAAAAACAATGGCTTAGCTCCTTGGCATATAAGATCATTGACACACATTGCTACTAAATCTATACCTACAGTATTGTGAATATCCATCATTTGAGCTAATTTTAATTTTGTTCCAACTCCATCTGTAGAAGATAGTAAAACAGGTTCATCCATATTTATAAAATCCTTTAAACTATATAACCCACTAAAGTTTCCTAAATCTCCTATAACATTTTTATCATATGTTCCTTTTATCTTATCTTTTATAAGATTTACAGCTCTGTTTCCCTCATCTATATCTACACCTGAAGCTCTATATGTTAACATGATATTAGTTCCCCCTCATCAATTTTTTCAACAGGATATTTTCCATCAAAACATGCTTTGCAGAAAGTTGTTTTATCTTCCGCTGCTTCTAAAGTTCCTTCTATGCTTAAAAACTTTAGTGTATCACAACCTATATAATCTCTTATCTGATCCAAATTATTTTTAGATGCTATTAAATTAGATCTATGTGGAGTATCTATACCGTAGTAACATGAATGTGTTACTTGTGGTGAAGTTATTCTTAAATGAATTTCTTTTGCTCCTGCATCTTTTAATGATTTAACAATTTGCTTAGATGTTGTTCCTCTTACTACAGAATCATCTACTAAAACTATTGATTTGCCTTTTACTACATTGCTTAAAGGATTTAACTTTATTTTAACTCCTATTTCTCTCTCTTTTTGAGTAGGCTTTATAAATGTTCTTCCCACATATCTATTTTTTACTAATCCTTCTGTAAGTTTAACTCCACTTGCATTTGAATATCCTATTGCTCCAGCCCATCCTGAGTCTGGAACGGGTACTACTATATCAGCTTTTATCTTTTCATCTTTAGCTAAAATTTCTCCACATTTAACTCTAAACTCATACACATTTACATTATCTATAGTTGCATCATTTCTTGCAAAATATATATGTTCAAATATACAACTTGATTTAATAGGCTTATAATTTTCTCTATAATGATATGAACTTAATTTATTGTCTTTTATAACTACTATCTCTCCAGGTTCAATATCTCTAATAACTTCTCCGCCTAAAATATTTATTGCACAATCTTCTGATGCTACTATATACATATCATCTTTTTTTCCTAATAATAATGGTCTAAATCCATGAGGATCTCTAACTGCTACAAGTTCATTTTCACTACTTGATACAACTAATGAATATGCACCTTTTATATAGTCCATTGTTATTTTTAAACTTTCAACTATATCACCTTTATAATATCTAGCTAGTATACAAAGGATAACTTCTGTGTCCGAATCTGATTGAAGCATATAGCCTTCTTCTTCTAACATATTTCTTAGATAGTTTGCATTAACAAGGTTTCCATTGTGAGCTATTGATAATTGTCTTTTTCTACATCTTCCTACAAGTGGTTGGCAATTGTCTAAGCTACTACCTCCTGCAGTTGAATATCTTACGTGCCCTATTCCTATATTTCCTTTTAGTTTTTCTAACTCACTCGGTTTAAAAACATCACCCACAAGACCCATATCTTTTTTATGGTTTATTTGTCCATCATTTAAAACAGATATTCCACAGCTCTCTTGACCTCTATGTTGTATCGAGTATAACGCATAATACAATTCTTTAGATATATCTCTATCTGAGTATATTCCTACTACACCGCACATTTAAATATCCCCCTGATTAATTTTCTATCCTAGCTAAAACCTCTGTATACCCTTCAACCAAATCACCTAAATCTCTTCTAAATCTATCTTTATCAAACTTTTCATTTGTATCTACATCCCATAATCTACAAGTGTCTGGAGATATTTCATCTGCTAGTATTATGTTTCCATTTTCATCTTTCCCAAACTCTAGTTTAAAATCAACTAACTTAAAGTTTAACTTTAAGAAAAATTTCTTCATTATTTCATTGATTTTTAAAGTTTCTTGTTTTAAAAATGCTATTTCCTCTCTAGTTGCAAGTTTCATAGCAACTGCATGATCATCATTTAGCATCGGATCTCCATACTCATCATTTTTGTAAGATAGTTCAAATATAGGTTCATCTAGTACAATACCTTCTTCTATTCCATATCTCTTACAAAATGATCCAGCAGTTATATTTCTTACAATTACTTCAAGTGGTAATATTTCAACCTTTTTAACTATCATTTCTCTATCTGATACACCTTTTATGAAATGTGTACTTATACCTTCTTTTTCTAACATCTCAAACATAACTGTACAAATCTTGTTATTTAAAATTCCTTTTGAGTTTATTGAAGCTTTCTTTTCTCCATTAAAAGCTGTTGCATCATCTTTATAATAAACTAAATACTCATTTTCATTTTCTGTACTAAATATTTGTTTTGCTTTTCCTTCGTATAATAACATTTCAATTACCCCCTTAAGTTTTTATCATCGTCTAATACTTTTTGTTCCATTTCTTCTCTATAACTTTTCAATTGTTCTTTTATATTTGGATATTTTATACTCATTATTTGTGCTGCCATTAATGCTGCATTTATTCCTGAATCTATAGTTACAGTAGCTACTGGTATACCTTGTGGCATTTGAACTATTGAAAGAAGAGAATCTAAACCATCCATTGTAGATGACTTTATTGGTAATCCTACTACAGGTATTAAAGTATGTGATGCTATTACTCCTGGTAAATGTGCTGCTTTTCCTGCAGCTGCTATTATTACATCTGTATCATTTTCAATTTCGTTTAAAAAAGTTGTTAATTGCTTAGGTGTTCTATGTGCTGATAGTGCTCTTGCTACAACTTTTATTCCGAACATTTCTAAAAGCTCTATTCCTTTTTCTAACTTTGGATAATCTGACTTTGAACCCATAACTACTGCTATTTTCATCATAATCCTCCCTATTTTTGCGTATATATATTTTTTTGTTTTTTTGAATATACGTTATATATAACGAACTTTATATTTAAATAATATACTATTATACGTATATTATCAACCTTATTTTTAATTTTGTTCGCATTTTTATTTAAAGCTCAAAAAAGAGCAATCCATTTCTAGATTGCTCCTTTTTTATGTTTAATTATCCGAAATACTTATTTAACTTTTTAGTTACATCAAACCCTAAATCAGCGCCTATTATTAATCCAAATACAATAGCATAAACTAAATCAATAAACCAAAATATTATAGATTTCTTTTTAATACTATCCAAAATATCACTTCCTATTAAGTTTATAGTTTAATTGTACTATTAGTCATTCAAAACTTCTACTCATTCATTATATCTTTTATTTTACCTGTATTAATATTAACCTCAAACCATCCACTTGTAGCCACATGACTTTCTTCTTCATTTGTAATAACATCATATGCATGTATTGTATATATATCTTTAGATTTACTATCAACTTCTACAAAATTAGGTATATACATGTTTTTTTCTTTCATATATTTTTTAACTAAATCAACAGCTTCCTTTTCTGTTAACTTTTCAGTTTTACTTTCTTTATTTTCATATACTACTTCTTTTGCACTTTTTTCAACTGAATTTAAGTTTTTATCTGAAGTACTAGCATATCCAATTATTAAAAAACCTGATATAAATATACTAGTTATCAAAACTCCATATAGTTTCATCTTTAGCCCTCCATCTTACAAAATTTACTATCTAATATGATTTACATATTTATGAATTTCATTCAAAATTCTATTAATTTGTAAAATTACAACTTTATATGAAAAATAATTATTTTGTTTTAAGATAAATTAAAGTGGTATTTATTTACTATAATTAAAAATAAATTTTATACTTAGGAGATGAATTAAAGATGAAATCTTTAAAAGGAACTAAAACTGCACAAAATTTAATGAATGCTTTTGCTGGAGAATCTCAAGCAAAAAATAAATATCAATTTTATGCTAAAATAGCTAGAAAAGAAGGATATGTTCAAATAGGTGATATATTTGATGAAACTGCTCATAACGAAGAAATGCATGCTAAGATATTCTTTAGATATTTATTAAATGATTTTACTGGAAATGATGTTCAAGTAACAGGTTCTTATGGTGTTGGAATGGGTTCTACTTTAGAAAATTTAAAAGGTGCTGCAAAAGGCGAAGATGAGGAAGATACAATGTATTTAAAATTTGCTGAAGAAGCTAGAGAAGAAGGTTTTGAAGAGATAGCATCTTCATTCACTCATATACATTCAATTGAAGCTCATCATAGAGATAGATTCTTAAGATTAGCTAAAAATATAGAAGAAAATATAGTATTTGAAAAACCAGAAGTTCATGAATGGGTATGTACAGTATGTGGATATGTTCATGTAGGAACTGAAGCTCCACAAGTATGTCCAGCATGTAAACATCCTCAAGGATATTATGAAATAAAAGCTGAAAACTTCTAAAATCTAAAACTAAGTATAAAAAAAGGTTAAGTACATATATGTATATGTGTTTAACCTTTTTTTATATTTAAAATAAAAATGCTGAGATTAATTTTAAAATTAATCTCAGCATTTAATTTATCCAATCATTTTAATTATATTTTATAATAATACAAACTTTAGTATAAACATTATTGATAAGAATATTAATGATATATTAACTTCTTTTTTCTTTCCTGTAGCTAATTTTAATATTGTAAATGATATTATTCCGAATATAATACCATCTGCTATACTATAAGCTAACGGCATCATTGCAAATGTTAAAAATGCTGGTATTGCATTTGTAAAATCACTAAAGTCTATTTCAAGTAATGAACTTGCCATCATAACTCCGACTAATATAAGTACTGGAGCTGTAGCTTGCGGAGGTATTGATGTAAATATTGGAGCAAAGAATAACGATAGTAAGAATAATATTCCTGTCGTTACTGCTGTTAATCCAGTTCTTCCTCCTTCGCCTATACCAGCTGCACTTTCAATATATGCTGTAACTGTTGAAGTCCCTAATAAAGATCCTGTAGTAGTTGCTATTGCATCTGCAAATAATGCTTCTTTAGCCTTTGGTAGTTTTCCGTTTTCATCTAACATATTACCTTTTGATGCTACTCCTACTAAACATCCTACTGTATCAAATAAGTCAACAAATAAGAATGTAAATACTACTACTAGCATATCTAAACTAAATATTTGATCAACTGGAACTGAAAATGCTTGTAAAAATACTGGTTTCAATGATGGAACCGATGAAACTAAAGCATGTGGCAGTTGAACTAATCCCGCTACAATTCCTATAGCTGTAGTTACTACCATAGCTAATAAAAATGTACCTTTAACATTTCTTGAAAGTAAAACTGCCGCTATTACTAGACCTAGTATAGCTAATACTACTGTTGGACTTTGCATATTACCAAGTTGTAATATTGCACCTCCACCTTGCACTATTCCTGCATTTACTAATCCTATAAATGCTATATATAATCCTATACCTGCTGTAACTGCATGTTTTAAAACTCCAGGTATACAATCTATAATCTTTTCTCTTACATTAGTTAATGTCAATAATATAAATATTACTCCTTCTATTAAAACTGCACATAATGCAAATTGCCAACTATATCCCATTTGTAAAACTACTGTGTATGCGAAGAATGCATTAAGTCCCATACCCGGTGCTAAAGCAATTGGATAATTTGCTAAAAATCCCATTATGCAACTTCCTATAAATGCTGCTATTGCAGTTGCTGCAAATACAGCATCTTTATCCATACCAGCATCTCCTAATATACTAGGATTTACAACTAGTATATATGCCATTGTCATAAATGTTGTCATTCCTGCTATAACTTCTGTTTTTACGTTCGTGTTATTCTCTGTTAATTTGAAAACTCTATCTAACATAGATTTCTTATTATTTGAAGTTTGCGCTGCTTGCATATCCTTCCTCCTTATTTTATAAAATATAATTATGATTTCGTTCGTCTTTTAACTTATCTTACATGTTGATTATATAATATAGTTCGGTTTTAAGCAATATAAATTACGAATATTTTTATATTTTTTACTTTTTTTATTCGTTTTTATTCTTTATACAAAAATAAGTTACCTCAAGATACAACACACTTAACTGTATTCTCTATAAAAGTAACTTATTTTTATATAAAGTATTTATTTTTCTTCTATAAACTCTTCTTTTACTTCATTTATTTTTATTTCTTCTTCGCTTAAACCTCTATTATATTTTTTAATAAATACAATTAGTAGAACAACAGATGCAATAAAATATAACGTACTAGCTATATAATATGCCTTCCCGTATCCAGCATCTGTTTTTAATAAAGAGTATCTAGCAAATAAACCTGCAAATATACCTACTATAGAATTTGATATAAGTATAACTGAACTATATGCAGGAGCTAAATTTTTAGGAACAAATGTAAGTGGTAATGATTGTTGAATAGGGTTAGAAGCATTTGCAAGTCCTGATCTTAAGAATAATACACTTCCTATTATCCAAGCTATATTTCCTCCAAATATAGTCCCATTTGCCATTATTAACATAAGCGGTATACATAATATCATAGATAATGATATTGTTACAATTGATCCTAATTTCTTTTCTAAATACGGTGCTGCTAAAAATCCTAATACCATAGCTATTGTCTGGAATGTTATTATTGTTGATACGGTACCTCTACTTATATGTAAGAAATTGTTTAAATATATTGGGAAGTAAGGAGTTATTAAAAGAGCTCCAAATCTTATAGTACTAAATATTACAACCCACATTATTATATATTTATTACAAAATACTTTTAAACTAAATTTATTTTCAGCTTTTCTAGCTGCAATTTCTTCCTCAGTTTCTCTATAATCTTCTACTTTTTCTCTTAAAAAGAATAGACATCCTAAAGCTAGAACTGCAAATACAATTGCTATCCATAATGCAAATTCATATGAATTAATATAATAACTCATTTGTGTAGAAGTTAATTTGCTTGCATTCTCTGATAAAGCAGATGCTTTATCATAACTTATACCTAGATATTTACTAAACTTCCATACAACTATTTTACCATTTAAAAATGTTAATATTGATTGACTGATTAAGTTGCAATACATTACTCTTGAAAACATTGAAATTCTTTTTTCTTTAGGTGTGTATGATGTGAACATTAAAGGATATATAAAATCAAATAAACCTGCCCCTACGTTAACTAATATGTTAGCTACTAAGATTACTTTACCATTACTACTGTATATACAAGATAATAGTGCCCCTATTAAAACAACTGGTGCAAATACTATTATCTTTTTATACCCTAACTTATGCACCAATAAAAGCATCATAGCCATTATAAATGTGCCTATTGATGTGTACATAGGTAAAGCTTTAACAACATCGGGTACAGTTAAATTCAAGTAAGATATATAAGAGTCATTGGTTATACCTGTAACGGCTCCCATAAAAATGTAACTAATAATGAAAATTGCACAATTATACTTCCATCTTTTGTCCCAATTCTTATCATTGCTAGTAACAAAACCTACTAATCTTTCTTCCATACAAGTTCCCCCTTGAGCGTTTTTTTTAATTATACACCTTTTTTGAAAACGTTTACCTATATTTTTGTTTACATAATTATTACATATAAAAACTATTTTTTAAACTGTTTAACACATCAAAATTTATGTTTTATTTTAAAAATACAGAAAATTAAGAACTAAGAAAAAATTCATAAGGCACACAAATATTTTTCTGAAATGCACTGTTCATCTAACTTTAAGCTATATAATTCATATTTTCATCATATTTAAACGAAATTCAAACTTTTTTAAAATAATAAAAATAAATAAAAAAAAAGATATATAAATATAAATATTTACATATCTTTTTCATTTTATAATAATCCAAATTTTAGTATGAATACTATACTAAGTATAATTAAAGACAGTTTTGCTTGATCTTTCTTACCACTAGCTAACTTTAAAAATGTATATGATATGATTCCGAACATAATACCATCTGCAACACTATATGATAAAGGCATCATTACAAATGTTATAAATGCTGGTATTGCATCTGTAAAATCATTAAAGTTAATTCTTAATATTGAACTTGCCATTAAGAATCCTACAAGTATAAGTATTGGAGCTGTAGCTTGAGGTGGTATAGAAACAAATAATGGAGCAAAAAATAATGAAATTAAAAATAAAATTCCAGTAATTACTGCTGTTAATCCCGTTCTTCCTCCAACTGCTATTCCAGATCCACTTTCAACTGTTGTAGCTAGAGTTGATGTTCCTAATACTGAAGATATAGTAGTTGAAACAGATTCTGCTAATAATGCTTTTTTTACATTAGGCATATTTCCATTTTCATCTAATAAATTAGCCTTATCTGCAATTCCTAATAAGAATCCTATTGAGTCAAACATATTAACAAATAATAATGTAAGAACTATTACTAACATATCTAAACTAAATATTTGACTTTTACCTACATCCAATGCTTTCATAAATACAGGTTGTATTGATGGAGGTAAGTCTATAACTCCTGTTGGCATAGGAACTATTGAAAATACCATTCCAATTACAGATGTAATTATTATAGATATTAAAAACGCTCCATTTACATTTTTTATTAATAAAGTTGCAGCTATCATTAATCCTATTATAGATAATAATACAACTGGCGACTTAACATTTCCTAATGATATTATAGCTCCACCTTGCTGAACAATACCTGCATTAACAAGTCCTATAAATGTTATAAACAATCCAATTCCAGCCGTTATAGCATGTTTTAAGACATCTGGCATACACTCTATTATCTTTTCACGAACATTAGTTACTGTTAATAAAATAAATATAATACCTTCGATAAACATAGCACATAGTGCAAATTGCCAAGTATATCCCATACCTAAAACTACTGTATACGTAAAGAACGCATTTATTCCCATACTAGGAGCTAATATTATAGGATAATTAGCTAAGAATCCCATTATTATACATCCTATTGCTGAAGCTATTGCTGTTGCTGTAAAAACAGCGCCCTTATCCATACCAGCTTCACCTAATATAGTAGGATTTACAACTAATATATAAGCAATTGTCATAAATGTTGTTATTCCTGCTAATACTTCTGTTTTTACATTTGTGTTATTTTCACTTAGTTTAAAAACTTTCTCTAATAATCTATTATTAGAGCCTTTAACACTTGAATTTTGCATATTTTCCTCCATTGATGATAAGTTTTTTGTGATAAAATCCTTATAAAAAAATAAAAAGCATAAGCTTTTTATTTTTTTATAATTTATTGTAAGTGTTTGAATAAACTGGTTTTATTCCCATTCTATAGTTCCTGGAGGCTTACTAGTGATATCGTAAACTACTCTATTTGCTCCATCAACTTCATTTACAATTCTATTAGATATTTTTTCTAATACATCGTAAGGCATTTTGTACCAATCAGAAGTCATTCCATCAGAAGAAGTAACAGCTCTTATACCTACTAAATAAGCATAAGTTCTTTCATCTCCCATAACTCCAACAGTTTTTACATCTGGTAAAGTTGCGAATGCTTGCCAGATTTCGCTGTATAAACCAGCTTTTTTAAGCTCGTCCATATATATAGCGTCTGCTTCTCTTAATATATCACATCTCTCTTTAGTTACTTCACCTATAACTCTTATTCCAAGACCTGGTCCTGGGAATGGATGTCTATATATTAAATCATAATCTATTCCAAGTTCTAATCCTATTTTTCTAACTTCATCCTTAAATAATTCTCTTAAAGGTTCAACTATTTCAAATTCTATATCTTCAGGTATTCCACCAACATTATGATGTGATTTTATTGTAGCTGATTCTCCAAGTCCACTTTCTACAACATCAGGATATATAGTTCCTTGAGCTAAGAAATCCATTTTTCCTAATTTATTAGACTCTTCTTCAAATACTCTTATAAATTCTTCACCTATTATTTTTCTCTTAGCTTCAGGTTCTGTTACACCTTTTAATTTAGATAAGAATCTATCTTCACAATTTACTCTTATTAAGTTCATGTCAAACTTATCTCTAAATATTCTTTCAACATCATCACCTTCATTTTTTCTAAGTAATCCATGATCTACGAATACACAAGTTAAGTTATCTCCTATAGCTTTATGAACAAGTACAGCTGCAACTGATGAATCTACTCCACCACTTAAAGCACAAAGTACTTTCTTATCTCCTATAGTTTCTTTTAATTCTTTTATCTTTTCTTCTATAAATGAATCTGTTGTCCAATCTCCAGTTACTTTACATACATTATATAAGAAGTTTCTTAAAACTTTATCTCCTTCTAAGCAATGTTCAACTTCTGGGTGGAATTGAACTCCGTATAATTTCTTTTCTGGGTGATGCATTGCAGCTACTGGACAATCCTCAGTATATGCAGCAACTTCAAATCCTTCAGGAAGAACATCTATTAAATCTGTATGACTCATCCAAACAGTATTAGTAGAAATTCCTTCAAATATGTTTGAAGCGTTATATGTTATAGAAGTTTTTCCATATTCTTTTTCACTATTATTTCCTCTTCTTACATTACCACCTAATAAGTGAGCCATTAACTGAACTCCATAACATATTCCAAGTATAGGTACTCCTATTTCGAATATTTCTTTAGTTATCTTTGGAGACTCTTCTAAGTATGCACTATTAGGTCCTCCTGTAAAGATTATTCCTTTTGGATTTTTAGCTTTTATTACTTCTATATCTGTAGTATGTGGTAATATTTCACAATATACGTTATTTTCTCTAACTCTTCTTGCTATTAATTGGTTGTATTGACCACCAAAATCTATTACTAAAACTATTTCATGTTGTTTTTTCATTCTTATACCTCCCCTTGAGTGCTGTAATTTGGCGCTTCTTTAGTTATAGTTATATCATGCGGATGACTTTCTTTTAATGAAGCAGCTGTTATTTTTATAAACTCAGCATTTTCCATTAAGTCTTTAATTGTAGCGGCACCACAGTATCCCATACCAGCTCTTATTCCACCTATCATTTGGTAAACTATATCTTCAGCTTTACCTTTATATGCAACCATTCCTTCAACACCTTCAGGAACTAATTTTTTAGCATCATTTTGGAAGTATCTATCCTTAGATCCTTTTTCCATAGCTCCGATAGATCCCATTCCTCTATATGTTTTATATGATCTTCCTCTATATAGAACTGTTTCTCCTGGACTTTCTTCTGTTCCTGCAAACATAGATCCCATCATACATATTGATGCTCCAGCAGCTAATGCTTTTACTATATCTCCAGAGAATTTTAATCCTCCATCAGCAATTACTGGTACTCCATACTTATGTCCAACTTCTGCACAGTCCATAACTGCTGTTACTTGTGGAACACCTATACCAGCAACAACTCTTGTTGTACATATAGACCCTGGTCCTATTCCTACTTTTACACAGTCAGCTCCAGCTTTTATTAAATCTTCTGTAGCTTTTGCAGTTGCAACGTTTCCAGCTATAACTTGTAAGTTTGGATATTTTTCTTTTACCTGTTTAAGAGCATTTATAACTCCCATAGAATGTCCATGTGCACTGTCTAGTACAACTACATCAACATTAGCTTTAACTAATGCAGCAACTCTATCCATTAAGTCAGCACTTATTCCAAGAGCAGCTCCACATAATAATCTTCCTTGAGAATCTTTTGCAGAGTTTGGGTATTGTATTTTCTTCTCTATATCTTTTATTGTTATTAATCCTTTTAAGTTTCCTTCTGCATCAACTATAGGTAATTTCTCTATCTTATGTTTCTTTAATATTTGTTGAGCTTCAGTTAAGTTTATTCCTTCTCTTCCTGTAACAAGATTTTCTTTAGTCATAACATCTTCTATTTTTTTAGTAAAGTCAGCTTCAAACTTTATATCTCTGTTTGTTATTATTCCGATTAATTTATTATTATCATCTACTATTGGTACACCCGATATTTTATATCTTGCCATTATATCATCAGCATCTTGTATTGTATGGTCTTTTGTTAAGAAGAATGGGTCTACGATAACACCACTCTCGCTTCTTTTTACTTTATCAACTTCTAAAGCTTGTGCTTCTATAGGCATATTTTTGTGTATTATTCCTATACCACCTTGTCTCGCCATTGAAATAGCCATTTTCGATTCAGTAACTGTATCCATACCTGCACTCATTAGAGGTATATTTAATTTAATGCTCTTTGTTAATTGTGTTTGTGTACAAACATCTTTAGGTAACACTTCTGATCTTTGTGGAACTAAAAGTACATCATCAAATGTTAATCCTTCTTTTAATATCTTTGCCATATCGGTTGCCCCCTTCGTTATTTTATATATATTTTTTTACTATTTATTATTTTTTATATAATCAGTTGTTTTTATACTGTTTCTACCCTAAAACTTTAATTTCCTTAAAAATGGGTACAAAAAAACCTGTATAATAACTTCATTTTATAAGTGAAATTACTATACAGGTTCTCAAAACTCTTTTAACTTGTAGCTAACCTATAGGGAATATTCTCAGCCTATAGATTTACTTTATTAATGATAGAGTTTTGTCTATAATAATTTCACTCATAGTCAGAGTATTTTCGGTACTCCGGTAGAGACTCTCAGACCATATTTCTGAGTATATATGAGTGATTTTTTATTTATGATTTTGTATACAATGTTGTATGAGTTGTTTATTAATTTATCAAATTTTCTTACTTGTGTCAACAATTTTAAAAAAATTTATTTTTTATTGAGCAATTTATGCTATCATATACAAATTTTATGGATATATTAGCATTTTTAGCTATATTTTTACACTCTTCGTACTCTGGAGTAACTTTTATAATTTTATTTTTGTAATACCCAATTTTAACTGTTACTTCTCCATATTCGCAATTTATTTTTTCAAACTTTCTTAATAAAGTTTTTCTTTTATACTCCTTATACCTAATTCCAAATGTACTAGTTTCCATCAATATAATTTCATTAAATTTATCTAAATCATTCTTTTCACACAAAACAGACAGTTTAATCGCCGGTCTATTTTTTTTCATATATATACTTTCAGTGTATATGTCAAGTGCTCCTTCTTCTATGAACTTATCATATAAATATGAAAATATCTCTGACGACATATCATCTATATTACAACTTATTTCATATATTACTTCTTCTTTTTTTTTATACCTACTATAGTTCTTAACATATTTGGTATTTCAAATTTTTTATGACCTATTCCATATCCAATTTGATCAACTTCAAATTCTAATTTATCTACAAACTCGCTACATAATGTTTTTATTATAGCTGCCCCCGTAGGTGTAGTACACTCTCCTTCTACACTATTTAGTTTAACTGGTACTCCTCTTAATATTTCAATAGTTGCAGGTGCTGGCACTGGCATAATACCATGATCACATTTCACAAATCCAGATCCCACTGGAACACAACTAGAGTACACTTTATCTATGTTTAATAAATCTATTAATATAGAACATCCAACAATATCTACAATAGAATCTATTGCTCCAACCTCATGAAAATGAATTTTATCTATTGTCGTACCATGAACTTTAGCTTCTGCTTCTCCTACCGTCATAAATATCTTTTTAGCTCTATCTTTTATGCTATTACTTAAAGAAGATTTATCAATAATGTCAAAAATATCTACTAAATGTCTATGTGCATTAGATTCTTTAGCTATAACGTTAACCTTTGTACCAACTATACCACTTTCATTTTTAGAACCTATTTCTATACTAAACTCATCGTTTAAATTTAATTTATTTAATTCATCTAAAAAAATTTCTTTAGGTACCCCTAAGTTTAATAAACTCGCAATAGTCATATCTCCAGATATACCATTTACTATGTCAAAATACAAAATTCTCTCTTCCATTCGAATACCTTCTTTCATATTTTAGTCTAATTTATTTATTGTAGCTGCTAGATATCCAGCCCCAAATCCATTATCGATGTTAACTACAGATATTCCTGATGCACAACTATTTAGCATCGTTAATAAAGCTGAAAGACCATTAAAATTAGCACCATATCCAACTGATGTAGGCACTGCTATAACAGGAACATCTACTAACCCCCCTACCACACTTGGTAAAGCGCCTTCCATCCCAGCTACAACTATTAATACTCTAGCATCTCTAATTATATTCATTTTATTTAGTAATCTATGTATGCCTGCAACTCCTACATCATAAACTCTTTCAACATCATTACCTAGAAATGTTGCAGTATAATATGCTTCATCTGCAACCGAAATATCAGATGTTCCACCTGTAACAACTACAATTTTTCCCTTTCCTATGTTTTTTATAGGTTTATTTTGAATCTTTAATATTCTAGATAAGTCTTCATATTCACAATGTGGATATAAAGATTTAATTTTTTCATATGTTTCTTTTCTGCATCTAGTTCCTAATATATTTGAACCTTTTTCGCTCATCTTTTTTATAATTCCCAATATATGTTCATCGCTTTTACCTTCACAGTAAATAACTTCCGGATACCCATTTCTTATTTGTCTATGATGATCGATATTTGCATACCCAATATCTTCATAAGGTAAATCTTTAAGCTTCTCCATAGCTATATCTATATCTATATCATTGTTTTTCACTTGCTCTAATAAACCTCTAATATCCATAAGTACCCCCCACTATTCTAAGTTGTTAATATTAATTTTAACACACTAAGCATACCTTTTCCAGCTGATAAAACACGTAAAAAAGGGATTATATCACTTAGATATAATCCCTTCCTATTTCTCTTCATCTCAAGTAAAGTATTGAACTTACCTAAAGGCGAAGTGTTGATGATAGCAACTATCCTTAATTTCTATCACACCTCAATAAAGTATTGAACTTACCTAAAGGCGAAGTGTTGATTATATTTGCTGAATAAACGTTAAAGACCGAGCTCTTCAGGTCTTTAGTGCATGAAGCAATATCATCAACACGAAGCCAATTACCGTTCAAACTTTACTAACCTACATCATTGGAGGCATTCCTCCACCCATTCCTGGTACTGGATCACTTTCAGGAAGATCTGCAACAGCTGCTTCTGTAGTTAAGAATACACCTGCTATAGATGCTGCATTTTGTAACGCAGTTCTAGTAACCTTAGTTGGGTCAACTATACCAACTTCAACCATGTTCACATATTTTTCATTTAATGCATCAAATCCTATTTCTGGATCTTCATTTACAACTTTTTGTATTATAACAGCTCCTTCAAGACCAGCATTAATTGCTATTTGTCTTAATGGCTCCTCTAAAGCTCTTCTTATTATCTTAGCGCCTACTTGAAGTTCCCCTTCAAGTTCTTCTATTAACTTATCTACAACTGGTATTACACTAACTAATGCAGTACCACCACCTGCAACTATACCTTCTTCAACAGCTGCTCTTGTAGCATTTAATGCATCTTCTATTCTCAATTTTCTTTCTTTAAGCTCAACTTCTGTAGCTGCTCCAACTTTTATTACAGCAACACCACCTGCAAGTTTAGCTAATCTTTCCATTAATTTTTCTTTATCAAAATCAGAAGTAGTTTGATCTACTTGATGTTTGATTTGACTTACTCTGTCTTCTATAGCTTTTTTATCTCCAGATCCATCTACTATTGTAGTGTTATCTTTAGTTATTTTTACAGATCCAGCTCTACCTAACATAGATATATCAGCATCTTTTAAGTCATATCCTAATTCTTCAGATATAACAGTTCCTCCAGTAAGTATAGCTATATCTTCTAACATAGCTTTTCTTCTATCTCCAAATCCAGGAGCCTTAACTGCAACAACATCAAATACACCTTTTAATTTGTTTATTACTAATGTAGATAAAGCTTCCCCTTCTACATCTTCAGCTATTATTAATAACTTTTTACCTTGTTGTACTATTTGCTCAAGTACAGGTAATATATCTTGTATATTATTTATTTTTCTATCTGTTATTAATATATATGGATCATTTAAAACAGCTTCCATTTTATCAACATCTGTTACCATGTATGCTGAAACAAATCCTCTATCAAATTGCATACCTTCAACTGCATCTAACTCTGTATGCATAGTTTTAGACTCTTCAACTGTTATAACTCCATCTTTACCTACTATCTCCATAGCTTCAGCTATTAAATTACCTACTTCTTCATCTCCTGCAGATATAGACGCAACTTGAGATATAGATTCTTTAGTCTCTATAGTTCTTGATTGTTTTTTTAGTTCTTCAACAGCTACTTCTACAGCTTTTTGAATTCCTTTTCTTAAAAGTACTGGGTTAGATCCAGCAGTTACATTTTTTAACCCTTCTCTTATTATAGCTTGAGCTAAAACTGTAGCAGTTGTAGTTCCATCTCCAGCTACATCATTAGTTTTAGTTGCAACTTCTTTAACTAATTGAGCTCCCATATTTTCAAATCTATCTTCTAATTCTATTTCTTTTGCTATAGTAACTCCATCATTTGTTATAAGTGGAGCCCCAAATTTTTTATCTAATATAACATTTCTTCCTTTTGGCCCTAATGTTACCTTAACTGTATCTGCTAATTTGTTTACACCAGCTTCTAAAGCTGTTCTTGAATCTTGTGCGAATTTTATTTCTTTAGCCATATCTCATAATCCTCCCTTTATACTTATTCAACTACCGCTAATATTTCACTTTGTTTTAATATAGTATATTCTTGTCCTTCTAACTTAATTTCTGTTCCTGCATATTTAGAATATATAACTTTATCTCCAATATTTAATTCCATTTTAATTTCTTTACCATCTACTATTCCACCAGGTCCAACTTCTACAACCTCCGCTATCTGAGGTTGTTCTTTAGCTGTTCCAGGTAAAACTATACCACTTGCAGTTTTTTCTTCTGCTTCTACTTTCTTTATTACTACTCTGTCAGCTAATGGTCTTATTTTCATAATTATCCCTCCTAATGAAATCTATGTATTTTATCACTCTATTACTTAGAGTGCTAACAACTTTATAATATATTATATTTGCTTATTTTTCAATACCCTTAATTAATTTTATTCAATTTTTATGCGAGGAAATTTTACTGTTATCGACAAACCTCCTCGCATATTATAAACTTATAAAATTGGTGAAAATAATCTCGCTACTGATTCAACCCATTTTTTTATTAAAGGTCTTTTTTCAAAATCTTTAAGGTGTATTTCTTTGCTATTTTTTAAATCCTCATAGAAGTCTTCAGTTATTTTTTTTACTATTTGTTCATCATACATAAATGCATTAATTTCAAAGTTTAGCATAAAACTTCTTAAGTCCATATTTGCAGAACCTGTTGATGCAATCTTATCATCTATAATTACTACTTTAGCGTGTATAAATCCTTTTTTATATAAGTAAACTTTTCCCCCAGACCTTAAAATATCATCAAAATATGAATATGATGCTTGATGTACTATTTTATGATCAGCTATACCAGGGAATATAATTCTTACATCAACGCCTCTTAATGCTGCACTCTTTAATGCTCTTAATAAACTTTCATCTGGTATAAAGTATGGAGTCTCTATATAAACTCTTTCTTTAGCATTACAAATAGCTGAAAAATATGCATAGTGGATAGCCTCCCAATCACTATCAGGACCTGTTGCTACCACCTGTATCATGCTATTTCCTTTATAATCTAATTTAGGGAAATATTTTTCATCAAAGACTGATTTTTGAGTTGTATAATACCAGTCTATTAAAAATACCATTTGTAGCATATAAACAGAACTTCCTTCAATTCTTATATGAGTATCACGCCAATATCCAAACTTTTTGTTTTTACCCATATACTCATCGCCTATATTTATACCGCCTGTATATCCTATGCATCCATCGATTATGACAATCTTTCTATGATTTCTATAGTTAATTTTACCTCCCATTAGAGGAAACTTTGCAGGTAAAAAAGGAACTATTTCTATGCCCTCTCTTTTCATCTCTTTAAAGAATTTTCTATGAAACCAAAACCTCCAACATCCTACATCATCATATACAATTTTTATACTCAGACCTTCTCGAGCTTTTTTTATCAACAAATCCTTAATCTTTCTTCCAATTTCACTATCTTTTATTATGAAGTACTCTAAATGGATATGTTCTTTAGCTTCTTCTATATCTTTTATTAGTCTTTCAAATTTTTCATTCCCATCAATAAATATTTCTACTTTATTATTAGCTGTAAATGGGAACTTTCCTGTATTTAAAAGTAAACTTATAACTTTCTTTTTTAATCCTTCAGAATCATCTAATTTTGATAACTCTTTATTTTTTATAGCTTCTTGTTCAAGATCTACTAACTCTTCTATTGACCTCAAATTTTGAAATAAATTATTTTCTTTTATATCTGTGGCTAGTTTCTGAGTTTTAAATATTTTTCTCTTTCTTATATTTCGGCCTAGCACCCCATATATAACTAGCCCAATCCCAGGAAGTACCATAAATATTAGTAACCATGCCATAGTCTTAGCTGGATCTCGATTTTCGAGTATTATATTTATAGCAACCACAATACTAGCTAGATAAGATATTCCTACATAACTTAAAACTAGTATGTCTAAAGCACTCATATATCCTCCTTATTTTTATCTTCCTATTCCCAATTCTCTAGCATAATAGAATAGATATTGTTGTGCAAATCCTGATAAATCTTCAAATTTATCTATCGCATACTTTCTTATTTTAGGTAAACTCATATCATCTTCTACATAAAATTCTTGCATAACTCTTTTTACCCATACATCAACAGGGAATGTATCATACTTTTGCATACCGAATAAGGCTATACAATCGCAAACTTTTGGACCTACTCCATTAAATTCCATAAGTTTTTTTCTACAGTCTTCTGTTCCTAATTTTTCATAGTTGTATACATCTTCATTTTCACTTATAACCCTTTCTGTAGTTGCCTTTATATATTTATCTCTAAACCCTGTAGAACAAGCTCTTACATCAGCTATACTCGCTTTACTTAATTGCTCTGGTGTTGGAAAATCGTAATAGTCTACTCCATTGAACTTTCCAATATAAGTGCCATACTCCCTTGATAAATTAGATATAGCTTTTTGGATCATAGGAATTCTATTATTAGATGATATTATAAATGAAATTAACATCTCCCATGGATCTTGACGTAGAATTCTTATTCCCCATCCAAATTCTGTTGCCTTTTCTAAATACTCATCCATACTTTTTAGTTCATTTTTTATTTTTGCATAATCTGTTTCTAAATCAAAGTAAGATTTCCATATTTTATTGAAATCTTCTAAATTAGTATTCTTTAAATAAATTGTATTTCCTTCTCTAGATACATTTATTACTCTGCCTTTAGCTACCCCTGTATATGAACCATCATCTTCTGCTTTCCACCTAAAACATTGTCCACATTCAAATATATGCTTAGGATCAAAATCTAATGCACCTTCTATAACCACTGAATTTTCTTTTTCATAAACTTTCATAAATTTCGCTCCTTTTTATATAAACTTATAGTTTTAATTCTACCCATATTTCGTTAAATTTAAATTAACTATTTATTTTTAATACAAATTTAATTTAAAAAGTCTAGAGTAGAATTAGTGATTCTTTTTTGCTAAAATACATAAGACATTATTTTTAGAGGGTGATTATATGAATAGTAGAGGTATATTTATAGCTATAGAAGGTCCTATAGGAGTTGGTAAAACAACATTAGCTAATATTTTAAACAATCATTTTAACTGTACTTTACTAAGGGAAATAGTAGAAGAAAATCCATTTTTATCAAAATTTTATACAGATATTAAGGAATACGCATTACAAACGGAATCATTTTTTTTATTTAATAGAATCAAACAATTAGAAGATGCTGAGAAAAATTTATTGAGTCAAGGCACAAGTATTGTTAGTGATTATCACATTATTAAAAATCTTATATTCGCAGGAATAACTCTTGATAATATGCAGTTTTATAAATATAAACAAATGTATAATATTTTTATTAATGACCTGCCTCAACCAGATATAATAATCTATCTTAACTCAAATACAGATGTATTAATGAATAGAATAGCCATGAGAGATAGAAGCTTTGAAAGACAAATGGATAGAAACTATATACAAGAATTAAGTACAGAGTATAAATATTACTTTAATCCATTATCTATAAAACATAATTTTGTAGGTAAGGAACCTCTTATATTAGAAATAGATAACTCTAATTTAGATTTTCTAAATAATGACAATGATAGAAAATTTATAATAAAAAAAGTAGAAGATGCTATTAACAGCTTAGGAGGACATGAAAATGTTTAAATTGGTAAATAAGTGTAATAAACCGTTAAATAGGGATTTATTTATAACTGTTGCAGGAAATGTTGGTGCGGGTAAATCTACACTTACTAAATTAGTTGGTGAAAAATTAGGTTTTGAAACTCATTTTGAAAAAGTTAATGGAAATCCATACCTAGAAGATTTTTATAAAGATCAAAATACTTGGGGATTCCACTTACAATTATATTTTTTAGCTCAAAGATTCAAACAACAAAAAGAAATAGACAGTAACGGACTTAATAATATTCAAGATAGAAGTATATATGAAGATGTTGAAATATTTGCTAGAAACTTATATGATAACGGGAAGATGAGTAAAAGAGATTATATAACTTATAGAGATTTATTTAATGATATGGTTCCTCACTTAAGAAGACCCGATTTAATGATATATCTAGATGGATCTATAGATACTATCGTAAATAGAATCAATATGAGAGGTAGAGAGATGGAGAAGTCTGTTGATTTAGATTACTGGACTAATCTTCACAACAGATATAAAAAATGGATTGCTGAGTACGACCAGTCTCCTGTTCTTTATGTAAATATAAATGAAATTGACTTAAAAAATAACCCAGAACACTTAGATGCTTTATGTAATGAAATAAAAAGCTTATTAAATATATAGTTCTTTAATCAATATCAATAGATATATCTAGATAAACATATAAGTTTTACTTTTAAAATAAAACGCTTTAAATATACTAAAACTTATATGTTTGTCTCTTTATGATGATTTCTTATTTAATGTGTTTTCAAATTTATATATAAGATATTATACCTATCCATGCTAAATTAAGTAAAAACCTCTTTTCTATTTTTTTCATTCAATAAATTATAATAAACACTTTTATTTGAAACAAGTTCTTCATGAGAACCTGATTCTACTACAATTCCTTTATCTATGACATATATCTTATCTGCATTCTTTACTGTAGATAATCTATGTGCAATTACTAAAACTGTCTTGTCTGTTAAATATTTATTTATATTTTCTAGTATAATACTTTGTGATATGTTGTCTAAAGCTGATGTTGCTTCATCAAACACTATGATTTTAGAATCTGTTAATAATGCTCTAGCTATAGCTATTCTTTGCTTTTGTCCTCCAGATAGTTTTACACCTTTTTCTCCAACCGTAGTTTCAAACCCATTTGGTAACTCATTAATAAAATCATATATACCAACGCATTTACATATATTATATATCTGCTTTTCATCCATATGTTTTTTATCAAATACTAAATTATTGATTATTGTATCATCAAATAATAATGAATCTTGAGTTATTATGGATATATTTTTTCTAATATCCTTAAGGTTATAATCTTTTATTGATACTCCATCTATATTTATATTTCCATTTTCCACATCCCACAATCTAAAAAGCAACTTAGATATTGTTGATTTCCCACAACCACTTGATCCAACTAATGCTGTGACCTTTCCATTCTTTAATTCCAAATTTATATTGTTTAAAATAGAGGATGTGTCTTCATATGAAAAATTAACTTGGTTAAAATCTATATCACCAAGAAATTCTTTTGTACATCTAATTCCACAATTATTATTTGGGATTTTTATAGGTTCATCTAAAACCGTGAATATACGATTTACAGATGTTTTTGATTGTTGTATTTGTATGTTTGATCTTATAATATTCATACATGGACTAATAAGCATTTCTGTATATTGTTGAAATGCAATTAGATCTCCAAATGTCATAGCCCCATTTATTATCTTATATCCTCCATAACCATAAATAGCTACTGTTATAAAAGCGCTTAATATCCTTCCACCTGCCATACTTACAGAAAACACCATATCTAATTGAACGTTAGCTCTAAATATGCTACGTTCCTTTTTTAAGTACTTTTTAAAAAATTTTAAATTAGCTTTAGATATTACAATATTCATTAAGTTTGAAATATACTCTTGATTTATATTAGCAATTTCTCCTGATTTTTCTATTATTTCATCATTTTTTGATTCAATCAATTTAGTAAATTTATATTGGCTCAGTAAAATAGTTATCTGTATACATATAACTATAATTAATAAATCAGCTTGCATTTTTATTAAAAATGCTAAAGCTATCACAGCCATAAAAAAATCTACTATTAAAGAAAATAATAATTCTGCTCCTAGACTTTCTACTATATGCATATCACTTTCAAGTATATTTAATATATTTCCACTCTTTATATTCGTATAATAATCTCCAGACAATTTAGCTAAATGCCTTACTAACTTTATTTTAAAAGTCAAAGATACTCTGTTTTTCATTTTCGAATATATATAATCTAAAACTAAAGATAATATATTTGATATTAATGTTATTCCTATATACATAGTTGTTAGCTTTAATAGTAAATTTATATTATTATTTTTTATAGCATTATCTAATATCATCTTAGTTATCTGTGGCATAAATAAACTCAAACCCGATGTAATCAACATAAGTGAAAAAGCTATTGTGGCGTTAACTTTATTTTTTTTAAATACTATTTTCAAAAAACGAATTAAATTATTTTTCATCTTTATTAGTCATCCTTAAAAATTAAATTATATACAAATATAACGTAAAAGTTATATTGATACTATTACTTACTATATTAAAAAAGTTTGAAATTAAATTTACTAATCCATTAAGTTAAAAAAATAACCTCTACTTCTAAGTTCATACTCTAAAAATCTGTTTGAATTTTTATAATCTATATATCATGTTGTTATATATTCTTATTTTTAATTTTTTTATTAATATATTTAGTTTTTTATAAACAAACCTTATTTCATCATAAATTAATGTATTATATAAATCAATATTTTCTTTTATACTTTTATTAAATAAATATACTCTTTTACTATAATTTAAATCTACTTGTTAAATGAACAAATCATTAATAAATTTTCATCTACATTATACTTCTAGAATTTTAATAATATGTTAAATATATAGATTTTTATAATTACTTAACAATATATAATTACTTTTCTTTGCTTTCTTAAAATTATAAGTAATTTTTTAAGATTATCTTTTATTCTTAAATTCCAAAATATAAATACCGTTTATTAAATTTATATTTTAGTTGACTATAATTTTAATAAATGGTAAATTTTAACAGTAAGTAAATTGTTATAATCTTATTTAGCATTAAAATATATTAACTATATATAAAATTTTTTTAATATGTATTATTAATTTGACATAGCTATATAGAATATACATTCTATCTCTATATGTATTTCTATAGCTTTTGTGACATTTATAATTTTCTTGGATGAAATTATAGGCTATGTTGCGAATATAATATTTATTCAATCCTTCAAAGAGGACTACATATCCTCTATCCATTAAAATTCTACTATGTTTTTCAAAGATTAATTTTACATTAGGGGTAAGATTAATAAGAAAGATATTAAATTTCAGTAAGTTTTTATTAAAATTAAAAAAGTTATCAATATTTATTAGTTGTTCATCAAATATTGCAACTTAACTATACAGGGAGGTATTTATTATGAGTGATATGATTTTCCACATAAACCCAAATGGAAGCAGTAAAAAAGGAGCTATTAGTGATAAAGTTAAAGCCAAAACTAAAAATTGTAAAAGACCTGGTGGTTTCTTATGGGGAGCAAGAGGATTAAGCTGTTCTTGTAAGTAAATTTTCAAGATTGTTAAATAATTTACTTACAAGAATCCAAAATGGGTTGAGTTTTACTCAACCCATTAATAATAGATATAAGGAGTTTATAAAATGAACCTGACTGGAGATTATATATTTGATATTGAAAATTATTTTATAAAACAAGTTGATGACTATTATGTTGTATTATTTAAAAATACTTACAAATATCTCGTATTAACAGAAAATATGATTAAATGGTTTTATGAATTGAGTAATAAAAAAACAATTGGCCAAGTATTTATAGATTTTAATTTGGACGGTAAAAATGAAGAATACCTAGAATTTCTTTCTGATTTGTATTGGGCTCAAACTAAAAAAGAAAACGATGAAGTAACTCCTGAGTTGGCAATTAAATATGATATGACATTTAAATGTAATACTAACTGTGCTCATTGCTTTGTCCCAGAGTTTGCCATTATGGATGAATTATGTTTAGATGACTGGAAATTTATAAGTGACAAAATATTAAATAATTTAGATTATAAACCTGTTTTAGCTATATCTGGAGGAGAAGCTTTATTGTTTAATACTAAATTAAAGAAACTAATAGATTATATAAGACCAAGAATTGAAGAAATAACACTCTTAACAAATGGTTTTATACTTAGTGACTGGATAGATAGAAATGATAACGAAAATTTAGACTATTATATTAAAAATATAGATTTTTTCCAAATAAGTTTAGATGGATTCGATGAAGTAACTTATGATAATGTAAGAGGTAAGGGTAATTTTAAAAAAGCAGTCAATACTATTAAATATTTAAATAGTATTGATAAACCTATGTCCTTACATGCTACTATTTCAAAAAATAATATGAAAGCTATAGAGAACCACTTCGTTGAGTTTGTTACAAAACATAATTTATATAGAAATGATATTAATCATTTTAGCTTTTCAGTAGTAAGAGCATTGGGAAATGGGAAAAACATGGATGAGAATGGGGAAATATGTACAACATTAGAGTATGAAATGTTTTTATCTAGGTTGCAACAAAAAATTAATGAATATTATCCTAAAAAATTTCTTGAAAATGATGATATAATATCAAATACAATTTGCTCAGCTGGAACTCAAGTAACTGTTTCTCCAAATGGAATGTGTTACTTATGTGGTTTAGTTTCAGATGATCCTTTAAGTAATCTATTAGAAGACGATTTTAATGAAATAAAACATAAGTTATTTAAATTGCATAAAGATTTGGATCAAAAGAATATTAAAGAATGCAGTGAATGCGAACTCAAAGGTTTCTGCTTTGGAAGATGTAGGGTAAATAATAGAGAGGAAACTGGAAGTTATATAAAAGTTAATTGCAATGAGGATGTAAAAGAAGAGTTTTATAGATCTATAGTTAGAGAAAAAATATTAGGACTTCCATATTAGAATTTATTTTGAACAAGATTTTTATATAATCAATTTGTTTTTAAAATTCTCAAAAAACTATTAACCACAAAGTTAATAGCTTTTTTGTATTTTATATAGAACTTACTATGTATATAATTCTAAAATGTTTCTATGTTTAGAGTATCAAATAAAATATTTTTCTGTTTCTCTTAAGTAAGCTAGATATGCTTCCAATAATGATAAATTAGATTTTTTAAAACTTGAATTCATACCACATTTGCTAATTTAAATTTTATTGTATCGTAATTTTACTCTTAGCTAAATTATATTTTTATTGTTTATTTATATTATTTAAATTGTTTTAACTCTAATGTATTTTCTAACTTATAGTTTACAGCATTAAACAATAGTGCTATAAACTTATTTATAAAGTAAAAAACAATATAAGTTTTTATAAAAACCTATACATAACTTACTAAATTAAAATAAACTCCCACCTATATTCCATATAGAATCTACATATATATTATTTTATACATTTCTAATCCCTTATAAATAATACACACGTTTTATATTTAAAACTAAAACAAATTGATTTCCATTTTAAAATTATCTACTACAATTTACTGTACCAAAACTCCCTAGGACATATATAATTTTAATAGTAAGAAACTTATAATCACTTAACTTCTTGTGTTTTAAAACCATCTAGTATATTCCCAATATTAATCCTATCTATATTTTAAGATTAATACAAAGCTAAAAAACTGCAAATAAAATTGTATATATGCATATGTAAATAGCTAGATATATATTAATATTAGTGTACAAATATCAAAGAAGATATCTACTGTATAAAAATAAATTTAATTAATTTCCCAATGTTATAAATTCTAGATATATTCTGCATAAATCAAAAATATAATTTTCTAATTTGCGTAGTAAATTTACCATTTAACTTTCTCTTGTAATTTATATATTCAGTATACATTACTTTTTATTATAATTTTTTTATTTTTTTACTTAAAACAGTATATGAAACTTGTGATTATTGGTAAAATAGATATATATTTCATGAACCATTACTTTTTTTGATGATTTAATCCAAGGAGGAATTTTTAATGATAGAAGAGTTTAAAACATTTATAGCAGTTGTTGAACATCAAAATTTTACCAAAGCAGGTGAAAGTATAAATTTGTCTCAACCAACAGTAAGTACTCATATAAAAAATTTAGAAAATTATTTTAATACAACTCTCATAAACAGATCTATTAAGCAGAAAAACATATCTATAACTGATAATGGATACTTATTATATAAAAGAGCTAGAGAAATAATAACATCTATAGAATCTGTAAAAGATGAACTAAACAGTATTTCTAGTTCAATAAAAGGTCATATAAAGATAGGTGCTAGTTTAACTATTGCCGAATACTTTTTACCTAACTTCCTAGCTGTATTTTCTGAAAAATATCCAGATATAGAAGTAGAAATGCTTGTTGAAAATACACATAAAATTTGTGAAAAAGTAAAAAGTTCAAACCTAGATATTGGGTTGGTTGAAGGAAGCCTTACTTCATTTGATTTCAATCAAAAATTCTTCTTTGAAGATAGTATGATTTTAACATTTTCTCCAGATTTAGAAGTTGACCCATTAAACTTTAATATAGATTCAATAAAAAATAAAAAATGGATAGTAAGAGAAGAAGGTTCTGGAACAAGAGAATATTTAAACATATTCTTAAGTAATAATAAAATAACACCTAGACAGATAATGGTATTGGGAAGTAATCATGCTGTAAAAGAAGCTGTAAAAAGCAATCTTGGAGTTTCAATTATATCTAAATTGGTAACAGACTCAGAAGGAGATTCTTTAGCAACTGTTAGTTTAAATGATACTTACAATAGATACTTCTCTTTTATAACACCAAAAGATATAAAACCATCAAGTACAACAACTTTATTTATAGATGAATTAAATAAATTTTCAAATTTTGAAAAATAGAAAAAAATCAAAGACCTCGCAAATGTATTATAACTAACACACTTCCGAGGTCTATTATTTAATTAATATATACTATCACTTTTAATCTATTTTCAAGTTTCATAACTTATTTGATATTGATTGTATAGTTACTATCTAGAGAATCATAACTATATACATATAAATAATATAACCCAGGCTCTGCATCATAACTATTCTTTAATATATTATTTTCAGCACTCGGATAAGTTACATAATTATTTAGATCATCAGATTTATATAAAAGCCAGTTAAGCCCGTGATTGTCTATATTGTCTAAAACTATATCTATAGTTTTAGGATCCTTAATTTCAAAAGAAAATACATCATTTGTATCATCTTTGTTTAAAGAACCTTTAACTAAACTTCCTAAAGATATTGCATTAGCAGTTTCAAAGTTATCATTAGGCTCAGATTCTTTAATGTCACCTTCTACAACTTCACCTTTTGGTAAAATACCAGTAAATACGACTTCAAATTCATATTTGTTGTTGCTATTAACCTTATAATCAACAAAGTAATTAGTAACCGTCTTATATCCTGACCAAGGAAGTTTTTCTAAGGAATTTAAAAACTCATTAGATTTAGTATTCATATCTTCCCAATCCTTAGCTTCTCCTTTTGAAGTGTCTCCTGTATATACTCCTGTTAAAGTAAATGTATCAAAAAATTCGCCTTTTTCTCTAGCTATATTTACATTTTTTAATGGAACTATATTTTTAATATCAGAAGAAATTTTATTTAAATCAATAGCTTCATGCGTAGCCAAATAGTCATCAGAAACAAGTGGAACTGTCAAAGAGTCATACTTATCAACTAAGTTTTGCATATGAGTTTGATAACCTTGATCTACTGTAGCACTTTTACTTAGAGTTTCTATATAAGAATCATATCCAGAGACATTGTTAGATATAATGTTATCAACTAAATTATTAAATATATCTAATCTATTATTGTACATATAATCGCAAAATGCAAACCCATAATAATAAAAGTCCCAAGACCCATACTTAGAATGAAGTAGTTTATCTGTTGAAAATCTTTCCGCCGGATCAGTTGATAAACCAGACACTTGAGATTTTCTAGGAAGTACATCATTATCTCTAGTAGAACCTGCAAAAAATTCTGCACTACCTTCTTCAAACCAAGTCAATCTCCAATCCTTACCTTGATAAAAATCACCAGTTCCCCACATACCAGGAACCATGTAACGCCCTTGTAAATAGTGACAGTACTCATGTCTAAATAACTCTTCTAAACTGAATATACTTTCCTCAGGAGTTCTTTCATAGGTAAAAAATGTACCATCACCTTCTATATACATACCACCATTATCAGTACTATATCCATATAGAGGTTGGTTAAGTTTATATTCCTTAGGGCTATTATATAAAACCATAGTTAAAACATCGTCTGGATTTCCTTTTTCTAGTTCATTATCATTTCCTACAACTCTATGGAATTGAGCTTTTACTTCTTTAGATGCCCAATATAATCTTTGAACTTTTTCTTTAGTAACCTTATCACCAGTACGAATTACCATAGATGCATCTTCAAAAGTATACACATTAGGTAAATAGTGTGATTTTCCCTCTTCTCTTATTTTATTAATATCTAGAACAGTTCCATCAACTAACTTCCCATTGAAGTAATATGAAATAAAATCGACTGCATCAAAATATTGAATAGATAAATATGGATAAATTTCTAAACAGCTATCAAGTTTCTTTTGAATATTTATTGAATTTGAATGGAAATTTGATAATTTAGCGCAATAATACATCCCTGCATTAATTAACCAATCATTATCATCAGTTACATTTGTTAATATAGCAAAGTTTGTAACAGCATCTATATATCCATCAACTTTAGAAAACCAAGGTGATTTATCTGCAGTTGTATTAGAATTGTACAAATAAGAATTTAAATCATATTCTATACCCTTAGTGATTTGGAATACAGCATTTGTTTTTGAGTAATCTTTTAAATTAGTATCTAAACTGCTATTAAACTTATTTAAAATAGGCACGCAATTATTTACAACCTCAACATTGCAAGCACTATTTCCAATTAACATACCAAGCGACTGAATAACATTATTTTGACCAGACTCCCCAATCTTGAAATTAGGATTTTTCTGAATTGAAATCATGGCAGGTATACATTTTTCTCTATAAGATCTATCGTATAAATGACTAAGTGAATCGTTATAATAAGCTAAGTAAAAACCAGATCTTAAAACTTCCACCAAAGTAGGTATTCCTTTATCATCAGTAGCAGTATAAGTTGATCCTCTATCTTCTAACGTCTTAATAATTGCATTAACACGAGCTTCATCATTATAAAATTTGTAAGCATCTTCATTATAAACAAAAATATCTTTTATTTGAAACCAATCTATCGTAACTAGTAAATCTGTTAACTCCTTATAACTTAATTTATTAAGATCATTATAGGTATAAGTAGCAGATTCACTTAGCTTTACAGACTTAGCTGACTTAAGTGCCGTGTCTGTATCTTGCTTTCCTAAAGGCTCAATATTCAAATCTTTCTTGAACTGATTTTCCTTAGTATCATGCTTAATCTTCTGACTTATATGGAAAGGCATAGTATTTATATCACCTGGAGTATTACTAGAACTAGGTGGTTGAGTATTTGCGAATGAAATGAATGTTAAATTAGTTAAAACCAAAGCTAAAGCTAAAGTAAAAATCAAAAACTTAGAATGTCTCTTCTTCATAGTGCCTCCTTATGATTTTTTAAAATGTAATCTTATATATAAGATATACTTGTATCTATATGCACAAATAAGGATAAGCGTTCCAAACAAAAAGAAGGTAATAAATGACTCATCATTTATTACCTTCTTTTCCAATCACTCAGCATAAAATATGATTTTAATTCAGTGGTAGTTATTATTTGTTGAAAGAGCTTTAAATACCACGTTCTACCGGTATTTGGCGAATGAAACAAATATAACTACCACGAAAACTCAAAGTATATTTTATTACATACCTAATTCTTTAAATTCTCTACTTCCTGGTTTTATTAAATCTATCTCTCCAGCTTCACATAAAGGACATCCATCAGCTTCATAAACTTGTATATCTAATTTTATTGCACTGTATATAGGCATTCCTATATCATGATTAGTTCTATCTGCTATACATGCAACCCCTATAACTTCTCCACCTAAAGCTTCTAATGCTTTCTTTGTCTCTATTGTAGACTTACCAGTAGTAACAACATCTTCAGCTATTATTATCTTAGCCCCTGGCTTAACTTCAAAGCCTCTTCTTAATTGCATTTCTCCATCTTTTCTCTCTGTGAACACAGATTCTTTTCCTAATTGTCTACCTAGTTCATATGAAACTATAACCCCTCCCATAGCAGGTCCAACAACTAAGTCTATTCCTAAATCTTTTATTTGATCAACTACTGTACTTAATACTTTCTCAGCTTGATTTGGAAATCTTAAAACCTTAGCACATTGTACATATCTATTACTATGCTTTCCTGAAGATAATAAAAAGTGTCCTTCTAATAAAGCATCACATTCTTTTAATATTTCAACAACATTTACATTACTCATAATTATATTCTCCTTTATCCTTAACCTCTTATTTTATGTTTTTCTTTTTCCTCATCCTCAGTAATTTTAATTCAAGTTCAGCAAAGGATTAAGATTTAATTGTTGAAGAAGCGTTAAAGACATTTTTAAGTCTTTAGCGACTGAAACAAGAAATCTTAATCCGAAGCGACCTATTTAAAATTACCTAAACTATACCTCTTATTTCATCTAAACTTTGTATTCCTTCTCTATCCATATAATCTTCTATTCCTTTGATTATATCTAATCCAATTCTAGGATTTATAAAGTTTGCAGTTCCAACTTGCACGCAAGTAGCTCCAGCCATTATAAACTCTATAGCGTCTTGCCAATTAGTTATTCCACCCATTCCCATTACTGGTATGTTTACTGATTTACAAACTTCATGAACCATTCTTAAAGCTATAGGTTTTATTGCAGGTCCAGATAATCCAGCATATATATTTTCAAATACTGGTTTTTTCTTATTTATATCTATAGCCATAGCTTTGAAAGTATTAACTAATGATATACCGTCTGCACCTTCTTCTTCACATACTTTTGCCATTCCAACTATATCCTCAGCATTAGGTGATAATTTTACAACCAACGGTAATTTAGTTTTTGCTCTTACAGCTCTTACAACTTCCCTTGCAACCTCATTTTTTATTCCAAAAGCCATACCTCCTGCTTTAACATTTGGACAAGAAATATTTAATTCTATCATATCTATAGGTTGATCATTTAGTAACTCTACACCTCTTATATAGTCATCTAACGTTCCTCCACCTAAATTTGCAATTCTAACCGTATCTAGTTCTTTAAAAAACTGAAGTTCATTTTCTATGAAACCTCTTACTCCAGGATTTTCAAGTCCTACGCTATTCATCATCCCTGATGGAGTTTCGTGAACTCGCATACCTTTATTTCCATCTCTTTTTTCCAATGTAAGCCCTTTGCTACTTATTCCACCTAATTTTTCTATATCATAAATCTCTGCATATTCTTTTCCAAACCCAAAAGTTCCAGATGCCATAACTAAAGGATTTTTAAATTCTATATTCCCGAATTTAACATTTAAATTAGCCATTGAATATCACGTCCTCTCCCCAGAACACTGGACCATCTTTGCATGTTTTTTTATTTCCAAATTTAGTTTTACAAGTACAAACTAAGCAAGCTCCTACGCCACATGCCATATGATTTTCTAAAGATACCATTATCTTCGTGTTAGTTCCTTCTGTCATCTTTACTAACTTTTCCATCATGGGTGTAGGCCCACAAGTTAATATATAATCATATTTTTCTACATCTAATATGTCTGTAACAAAAGTGTCTCCTATAGCTATGTTTACTTCATTACACACTTCATTGTATTCTTCTTCTAATATAGCTTCTTTTCTGAATCCTAGGTATGCATCACAGTTTTCAATGTTTTTAGCTACTAGGTATAGTGGAGCTATACCTATGCCTCCTCCTACTAACGCAACCTTCCCTTTTACATTTTCATATCCATTTCCATAAGGGCCTTCTAATTTAATTTCATCATTTATTCTTAAATTGCTTAATATTTTAGTTCCTTCTCCCACAACTTTATATAAAAAAGATATACTATCTTCATTTACATCATGAACACTTATCGGTCTTGAAAGTAATGGGTATGTATCCCAGGCTCTAAGCATATAAAATTGGCCCATCTCAGCTTCAAATTTACCCTCTACCTTCATAAAATACATATCTTCGCCTATATATTTATTTTCTAAAATTTTGTACATTATTGAATATCCCCCTTTACGTCATACATAACTCTTCCATCTCTTATAGTCATTATTATTTTCCCTCTAACTTTTTGACCATCAAATGGATTATTTTTTCCTTTAGATATAAACTTAGATACATCTATAACTTCTTCTTGTTCTGAATCTACTATAACTAAGTCCGCTCTTAAACCTTCTTTTATTAATCCTTGGTTTAACCCTAATAATTTAGCAGGATTTGCACTCATCATCTCACTTAATTTATTTAAAGATATATTATTTTCATTAAATACTTTGTTTACCATTTGGAATGCAACTTCTATATTAGATATTCCAGGAGCTCCCTTTTCTTTGTCTTCTTTTGTATGAGGGGCATGATCCGTTCCTATCATATCTATATATCCATCTTTTATTCCTTGAATTAAGTGTTTCATATCTTCTTCCTCTGCAAAAGCTGGGTTAACTCTATATTCTAATCCATATCCGAATATATGATGAGGCCCTACCTCACAAGTAAACTTATATCCATCATTCTTATATTTTTTAATTTCATCTAAAGTATCTTTTAAACTTATATGACAGATATGAAGGTTTCCTCCAACCTCTTTAAGAATATTCAAATCTCTTTTTACTATTTCAAACTCCGGCTGACAATGAGTTAGTACTTTAAAATCTAATTTTTTAGATAAACTAAGTGCATATCTCATTATTTTTTCATTGTGAAGAGTGTATCCATCATCAGAGAATAAATCTGTATACGTTCTCATTTTTTCTATATCTATAATTTCTTCACCTTCAAGATTTTCTGTTATAGCGCAAACTTGCTTTATATCACATAAATCTAATTTTCTAGCTTTGCTTAACACATATTCCATAACCTGTTCGTTATCACAAACTGGCTTAGTATTTGCCATTGGACAAAGTACTGTGAATCCACCTTTTAATGCTGCCTTTTGTCCTGTCTCTAAATCCTCTTTATGTGTTAATCCCGGATCTCTTAAGTGTGTGTGTAAATCTATAAATGCTGGCATTAAAATTTTATTTTTCCCATCTATAATTTTTAAATCTTCAATACCAGTAATGTTTATATCCGAATCTATTTTAGAAATTTTGCCATTCTCAACAAGTAAATCTCCTTTAAAGCTCATACTAGAATCAATAATTTTTACGTTTTTTATAAGAAGTTTACTCATTTGCATCTACCCCCAGAAGTTTCATTATTAGTGCCATTCTAACGTACATTCCATATTTTGCTTGATCGAAGTATACCGCTCTATCATCTTTATCTACTTCTGTATCAATTTCATTTACTCTTGGTAATGGATGCATAACTAACATATCTGGTTTAGCTTTTTTCATTTTTTCTGTTGTTAATATATAATAATCTTTAAGTCTTTCATATTGTTCTTGATCTTCAAATCTTTCTCTTTGAACTCTAGTCATATAAAGAACATCTAAGTCTTCTATAACCTCATCTAAGCTATTAGTTTCTACATATTCGTGCCCAGCTATAAATTCTTTTATATATTTAGGCATTTCTAACTCTTTAGGTGATATAAATACAAATTTAGTATTTTTATATCTTGCCATAGCTTTGACTAGTGAATGAACTGTTCTTCCGTTTTTTAAATCTCCACATAATCCGATAGTGTGATTTTCTAAATTTCCTTTAAGTGATTTTATTGTAAGAATATCTGTAAGTGTTTGAGTTGGATGTTGATTTCCTCCGTCTCCTGCATTTATAAATGGTACTCTAGCAAACCTTGACGCCTCTAAAGCTGAACCGGCTTTTGGGTGTCTCATGACTATAGCATCAGCATAACAAGATACTGTTTCCATAGTGTCTTCTAATGTTTCGCCTTTTGCTGTTGATGAAGAATTTGGTTCTGAAAAGCCAATTACCTTTCCACCTAATCTGTTCATTGCAGCTTCGAAGCTAAATCTTGTTCTTGTTGATGGTTCATAAAATAAAGTTGCTAGTAAATTACCTTCACAAACTCGTGAGTATTTTGACGGATTATCAATTATATTTTGAGATAAAGATAGAATTTCATCTATTTCATTTATCGAAAAGTCTTCTGGTTGGATTAAATTTCTTCCCTGTAATTTCATATATGTTCCTCCTTTTTTAGCCTCTCTGGACTAAATTTAAAAGTATTTTTATTTTTTTCTTTTATAGAATATTATCACCTTTAAGAAACGATGTCAATATTAGTTTATAAAAAATCGGCTTTGTTTAGGCGTAAAAAAAGGATATATTTAAATAAATATATCCTTTAAAATCCTATATTATAATACTCTCTTAGCTCCTACGTAAGCTTTTTGCCAGTAAGATGAGTTTATGTTACTAACTTTAACAACATCTCCTGAGTTTGGTGCATGAACCATGTTTCCTCCACCAACATATATACCAACGTGGCTTACTCCTCCGCCACCAGTTGCGAAGAATACTAAGTCTCCTGCTTGTAAATTAGCTTTACTTACAGATCTACCAACTCCGTATTGAGAAGATGAAGTTCTTGGTAAAGATACTCCTGCAGCATTTCTAAATACATATGAAGTAAGTCCTGAACAGTCAAAGCTGTTAGGTCCTTCAGCTCCCCATACATAAGGAGATCCTAACTTAGCATAAGCTAAATTAACTACAGCAGAAGCTGCATCTGTATTAGTTGATGGCTTTTCTTCTTCACTTGAGTTATTGTTGTTATTATTGTTGTTATTTGTATTATCGTTATTATCTACATTGCTGTTGTTATCATTATTATTGTTGCTATTATTATCATTATTATTTTCGTTATTATCTACATTATTGTTGCTGTTGTTATTATTGTTATTGTCATTGTTAGTTGTGCTGTTGTCATTGTTATCTTCAACAGCATCATTATTATTGTTGTTATTGTTTTCGTTGTTTTCAACATTGTTGCTTTCATTTTCATTAGTAGCATCATTGTTTGTTGTTTGATTGTTATCAGATACTTGTCCATCATTTTGATCTTTAACATCTGATTGAGTCTTTTCTTCTTCTACAACTGGAGCTTTGTCAGATACATATAAATCTCTTACAAATCCTTCATTTTCTCCATTTTTAACTTTTACCCAGTTACCTTCAGTTCCTAAAACTTGAACTTTTGTAGAAGCTGGTAAATTATCTTTTACATCAGACTCTACATGAGCATCTTTTCTTAAGTTTACTTTATCTGCTGTTATATAAGCACTAGCAGCTTTAACATCAACATATCTAGATGCTATCCATCCTTCAGTTTCATCGTCTAATTGAACTTTATACCATCCATCTTGCTCTCCAACTATTTTAAATTGGTCACCTGTGTATGCTATAGTTTGAACTGATCCTTGCTTTCTTACTTTTACAGCAACTCCATCTTTAACTTCTGCAACTTTAAAATCTACATCTTTATAGTCTTTTAAGTTTATTACATTCTTTTCATTAACGTCTTTTTTATCTGTTGCCTTCTCAACTTTTGCATCGTCTGCATGCGCTATCCCGTTCATTGATAATGCCATAAATGATGCAAATACTGGTACTAATATTTTTCTCTTCATAATGTTTTTCCCTCCAAAAATTCACCATAAGTATTCTTACGTGTTATTTTCATAGCTGAAACCTATGTAGGATAAAATACTAATACACAAGATATTTTCATTTTTGTATTTATATGTCACAACTTTGTAACTGTTTTGTAAATAATTGTTACAAGTTATATAGTATTCTTATATTAACAATATTTAACTTATATCTTGTATATAATATTTAAAAATTTATTATTTTATCCAAAAATAACTTTTAATATACATTTTTATATTAATTATATACTATTTTTTTCAAAAAGTAAATAAATTTGGATATTTTAGCATATATTAGCATGGAATTTTTTATATCTAGTATATAAATTTTTTTATATGCTTTTTTTATTTTTTGCATAAAAATAAAAGTGTACATTTAATCAGTATAAGACTGATTAAATGTACACTTTTTTTATTCTAAATTTTATTTATTTTAATATTATTTATTAAGCTAAAGATGTAGCTTCTTTCTTAGCATCTTCTTTAACAGGAGCTTCTGTATACCATCCTCTTAATTTCATAGCATCAGCTATTCTCTTAATTGACATCATGTATGCAGCTGTTCTCATTTCAACATTGTGGTCTCCTGCTAATGTCCATATTTCTTCAAATGCTTTTTTCATTAAAGCTCTTTGTTTTTCTTGAACTTCATCAAAACTCCAGTTGTATCTCATTAAATTTTGAACCCATTCAAAGTAAGAAACTGTAACTCCACCACTATTAGCTAATATATCTGGTACTAAAGTTATTCCTTTTTCAAATAGTATTTTATCTGCTTCTGGAGTAGTTGGTCCATTAGCTCCTTCACATACTATTTTAGCTTTTATATCTCCAGCATTTGCTGAAGTTATTTGATTTTCTAGTGCACAAGGCATTAATACGTCAACGTCTGCAGTTATTACACTTTGGTCAACAGCTTCTGCACCTGGGAATCCTTTTATACATCTATGTTCTTTATTGTAAGCCATTAAAGCTTTCATATCTATTCCATCTTTATTATATATAGTTCCTGTATGGTCTTCTACATATATTACTTTAGCTCCTGCTTCATCTATGTACATACCAGCGAAGCTTCCAACATTACCAAATCCTTGAAGTCCTACAGTAACATTAGATACATCTATTCCTTTTTTCTTAGCTGCTTCCATTGCAATTGTAGCAACTCCATATCCTGTAGCTTCGTTTCTAGCTAAAGATCCGTAGAAATCAACTGGTTTTCCAGTAAATACTCCTGGTTGGAATTCCCCTGTAACATTTGCATATTCATCAACCATCCAAGCCATTATTTGTCCATTTGTATTAACATCTGGAGCTGGTATATCTTCTTTTTCTCCTATTATTGGAGCTATTGACTTAGCAAATCCTCTTGATATTCTTTCTAACTCACCTTGAGAGAATTCTGTAGGATCGATGGCCATACCACCTTTACCTCCACCATAAGGTATTCCTACTACTGAACACTTGAAAGTCATCCAAGTAGATAAAGCTTTAACCTCGTCCATACAAACTGCTGGATGGAATCTTAATCCTCCTTTAAATGGTCCACAAGCATTATTATGTTGTGATCTATATCCTGTAAATGTTCTTACAGTCCCATCATCCATTTTAACTGGGAATGATACTTCTAACACTCTCATTGGATTTTTTAATATTTCATATACTGCTGGATCTGCCCCTAATCTATCGCAAGCAGTTTTTACTTGAGATCTTGCTATCTCTAGAACATTTAAAGTTTTTTCAGCCATTTTAAAAGCCCCCTTAAAAATATTTTAATTTTTTAAATCCCCTTTGTTATTTGTCGGAAAATGATTTCCTCCACTTACAGTTTGATTATAGCACAGTTTTTTATGTATTTGTATAAAATTTCTATTAGTTTTTTATTTAACACTTTTTATCTTGTTCACTCTTATATCTAACCTACTTACATTTATTAAAGTAACATCATACAATGCCTTTATTATATGTTCTTGAAGCTTAAATATAGTTTCAATACAGTTAAATAAATCCAATTCTAAAATAATAAATATTTCTAAATTTCCTTTTTTATTGTTAAATTTTACTGAATTTATTTTACTTATGTAATCAAATTTTGATAGTTCAAAAAATATTATTTGATTTATTGCATTTTTTTTAATATAAAAATTCCCCATATAGCTAAATGTAGGTCTAATAATAGTTTTTTCAACTAATATAGATTCTTTATTTTCTCTTTTAAATAATTTTTTAATCGGATTTATACTAAGTCCACTAGCGATAGACTTAACCTCTAATGTCGGAAGAGGTATTATGTGATTTCCTTTACTTCTCCACTCTTTCGCAATATCTATTTCTTCTTGTGTCGATATTTCATTTATATAAACAGTTTTATATATTTTCCCTAAATTTAATTTACTAGCTATCTGATTTACCATTTTATCTGATGTTCCTATTATTAAAATAGACTCTATATTTTCTTCCACTATTTTAAATCTCATTTCATTTCTATGATTTTCATCATTGAATATAGCTCTTTTAACTGCCTGAATTTTGGTGCTTGCTTGTTTTGCTGATATTCCAGCAATTATTTTATTTTTAAAAATTAAAATTCCATCATCTATTATATAGTTTATATTTTTTTCATAGGCTAACTCTAATGCTTTATAGCTTTTTCCAGAACCACTCTCTCCTACTAATGCATAAACCTTCATATTTACACTCCTATAATATATATTTAAAAAAGAGTGTCCCAAAATAAGTATGGATAGAATAAATATAAGTTTTAGCGACTTTCAAAGCATCTTTTCAGCTTTAGGAGCAAAACTTATATTCATTCTTTCACACTATACTATTTTGAGACACTCCCTTAATTATATATTATAGCAAAACTCTCCATTTCCTTTAACAGAAAAGAAATCTGCATATCCTATTTCAAAAATTCTTTTTTCTAAATCTGGTATTTCTATATTATTTTTTATCAAATAAGTAAGAGCTCCTACATAAGATATATCACCTTGAATTATCGCTCCTTTGATAACATTATCTTTTATTATAAACTTTTTATACCCTGATTCATCTTTTCTAACATTTACGATACAGCCTTCTTCCATATCAACTATTCCTAGAGAAACTGTTGGTATACCCAGAAAATTCATTGTGTTTCTATATATAAATGAATCATCTATTTTTTCTTCTCTTCCTGTCATATTATAGGCAGCTACTATTCCTTGCTTCACAGCTAAAGGCCAAATTGCATTTTTACCAACAACATCACCTGCTGCAAATATGTCTTTCGTAGTAGTTTTACAATTCTCATCTATTACTATTCCTCGGTCATAACTTATAAACTCTTTATTTATAAATTCAGCGTTTGGAATAACCCCTGTTGCTACAATTGCCATATCACATTCTATATAGGTTTCATCATCTAATACTACTCCAATTATATTTTCATTATTATCCATGCAAATTTCCTTAACACTTGCACCCTTAAAGAATTTCGTGCCTAATTCTTTAAATCTATTTTCATATACTGATGCAGAGTATTCATCTAACTGCCTATTTAATATAAAAGGTTCTCTATATATTACAGATATATCTAAATTTTTATATTCTAATAATCCTATAAGCGCATCTATTCCTACGAGCCCAGCTCCTAATATGGCTATTTTTTTACAATCTTTTGCTTTCTGTTTTATTTCATACGCATCTTCTATATTTCTAAGTCCATATACATGCTTTGATTTTTTTAAGTTTTTTATAGGAGGCATCGCTGATGATGCACCTGTTGCAATTAATAATTTATCATATTTAACTTTTTCACCAGTTTCTATTATAGATACTTCTTTATTTTTTATATCTACATCATTCACAGTACATGACTTTTTCCAACTTATATTATATTTTTCATCAAATTTAGTTTCTACAAAGTTTAAGCTATCTAATGTTCTATGTTCAGATATAATATGATGTAACATACATCTTGAGTAAATGTGTTCATCTTTTGATATTAATGTTATATTAGCTTTTTCATCTAACTCCCTTAATACTTTTATAGCGTTAATGCCTGCAGCACTAGCACCCAGAACTACATAATTCATTTTTTACCTCCTCTTGTAGCGTTATTGCTCCAGTTGGACAATTAGCTACACACTTAGGATATCCTATACTTTCACACATATCACATTTCAAAATAGTTTGTTTTGTTTTATCATCAGGCTTTAAAAGTCCATATGGACACGCCATAACGCACATATAACAAACCCCACACTTATCTTTGTTATAACTTACTATTCCAGTTTCTTTATTTTTTGTCATAGCTCCACTCATACATGTAAGTACACACTCTGGAGTTTCACAATGTCTACAAATAATAGGAATTGGATTATTAAATTTGTTTAACTCTATATGGTTTCTACTTTCGTTATCTAGGTCTTCTAAATCTAAAGAGTACATATCTTTTTGTAAATCGTTTCTTAACATACATGCTAAAACACAACTCTTACATCCGGTACATAATTCTTTATTAATTAGAATCCTATGCATAACATTCCACATCCTTCAGTCCTAATTTTTCTCTTCTGTCTATAATTATTTTTTCTAATGTATCAGCTGAAGATACAACCTCTGAATCAACTATAACATGACCTCCAGTTATATCCTTTAACCCTTCAGTTAAAACTTGTGTAACTAATTTACCACCTGTTATAAATGGCGGTAATGCTAAATGAAGAGGTAATCCTAAAGCTAATCCAAATGCTCCATCTGCTAAAGCTTGTTCTTCTAACCATTGAGGTGCGGATAAAATTAGTGGAAGCTGAGGTATATCTATTCCTAATTCTTTAGCGATTTCAGTAGCAACTATTTCAAGTCTTCCTATAGCTAAGCATGGTCCAAAGTTCAATACTGGTGGTATTCCTAAAGATTTACAAACCTCTTTTAAATTTTCACCTGCTAATTCTTCCGCTCCAGGAGACATTAATCCAACATTTTCTAAGCCTCCAGTTGAACATCCTGCAGATAAAACAATTATATCTCTTTTTATAAGCTCTTTAGTTAATTCTACAGTAAATACATCGTGTCCTTTTGCTGTCATATTTGAACATCCAACAACCGCTGCTATTCCTTTTATTTTACCTTCTGCAATTAAGTTTATAAGAGGTTTCCATGAGTTCCCTAAAAATGCTTTTAAGTTCTTCTCACTTACGCCTGTTAATGAAACATCGTGTCCATGATCACTAGGTATATCTATTTCAACTTCACCTCTTCTTGATTTATAACTTATTAAGGCTTCATTTATTAATTTTTCTGAAATTGATTCTATATTTTCTCTATCGAATGGCACATATTCTGCATTAACTTTTTTAGCTACGTCATCTAAACAAACCATTTTTACTTTATATTTATCTGCTATCGGCTCTATACCTGGTATAGTACAGTTAAATTCAGATGCAATCATATCTATTGCTCCTGTAGAAATTACAGCCTCACTTGTAAAGTTATTTCCAGCATGACCTGCAAATACCTCTTTATAGTGCTCACCTCTTAACTGTAAATCTTGACCTACACAAGTACATCCAACTAATCTAAATCCTTTTGCTCCTGCTTCTTTTGCTAATTTGACAACATCTTCATCTTTCAATCTATCTTGGAAGTGAGCAAATGTTGAATGTTGATGTCCTGTTATCATTATATTTATATAATCTTTATCTATAACTCTAAATCCTACAGGTGCAGTTCTTATAACTGGTTCTCCTAAAATAACATCATTTAAAAGATTAGTTAGTGTAAGTCCATATAATCCAGTAGATATACCTAAATTTAAGCAGTTTATAAGCATGTCAACAGGGTCACTATTTAAATTTGTAGATGACTTGACTATTGCATCAAAAACTTCTGACTTAGCTCCTCCTGGCATTATACCTATCTCTTTCCACTTATTAACTCTTGGAGCATAAGCTATTTTCTCTACTAACTCCATTTTCTCATCTCTAGCTTTATATAAATCATCTAAAACCTTTTGTGCAACTTTTATACATTTTTCATGTCTATCATTAGCTTCAACCCCAAATATTTCAGCTAATTCATCTATTGTCTTTTCTCCCTTTATTATTCCTTTATCTTCACCTAATTTTTTCAAGTTTCTAGCTGTATTTTCAACAACATGCAGATAGCATGCAGCTCCACTTGCAACTGCTCTTAAAAAGTTTCTAGCAACTATCGTATCAGCATCTGCTCCACAAATTCCTCTTGGAGATTTAGGTGTTATTCTACATGGTCCATTTGCACATAATCTACAACATACACCTTGAAGTCCAAAACCACATTTAATTTTTTGATCTTCAGTTCTATGGAATGCCGTTTCAACATCCTTCGACGCTACAAAACTTTCTAACCTTTTATCTGCACTTTCGCACATTTTACAACTAACACAAGACATAAATTACTTCCCCCTAAATATATTTTTATGGTAATCTTTTCTATATATACCATCCATTGTTAATACTTAAACATATTTTTGAAAAAGTTTTCCCAGCTATAAAAAACTTATTTAATTTTTAAAAATCCAATAATTAAATAAGTTTTTTTATAATCTATTTATTTAAGCCTTCGCTTATATCTTTTAATTTATTTTTTACCCTTTCCGCCTCATTCCCTGTAAGTGGTGTTGGTTGGTAATTATTAATACCATTTTGAGATGATATAGAACATGGTATAATTTCAGGTTTGTTTATACTTATCAGTTTGCTATCTTCAAAATTAAATGTTTGTTTGTATATAAAAGTATCTTTATCTTGAGGATTCTTATTACCCCCAAAGCAGAAATTACTTAAACTATATGCAATATACTTTCCTTTATACTCTTCTATTCCTTGCATAACATGAGGATGACTCCCTAACACACCGTCAACTCCATTATCTATAGCAAAGTGTGCAAAATCTTTTTGAACTTGGTCAGGATAATATTGTCGTTCTGTTCCCCAGTGGAAATATACAAATACTATATTAGATTCTTTTTTAACATTTTGTATATCTTTTTTCATATTATTTAAAAATTCTTCATTATAATTTTCAGGCCACCCATTATAGCCTAATAATCCAACTTTTACCCCTTTAACATCTACTATACTCTTCTCTCCTAATCCAAAATAATCTATATTATTTTCTTTTAATATAAATTTAGTTTGTTTCATCCCCTCTTCAAAATAATCCTCTGAATGGTTATTTGCTAATGTTACAACATCTATACCTCCTTGGTTAAGTATATTTACATAAGAAGGGTCTCCTTTAAATGCAAATTTTTTTATTTTAGCATTACTTGCACTAGTTAAAGGTCCCTCTAAGTTTGCTACCGTTAAGTCATCCTCCTCAAAAATATTCTTAACATTTTTCAAAAAATATCCATAATTTTGTCCTTGATTTTCAAACTCATTATCAAAAGATCCATAGTATGAGGCTCCCTTATAATTCCCCATGGTTATATCCCCTACAAAATCAATAGTTATGCTTTCTTTTTTTACCTCTTTAACTTCTCCAACTTTCTTTGATTTTTCATTATCATCTTTAATTTTATCATCTACTAAAGCAAATTTAAAAATAAGCATGCAAATAACTACCACTAAAAAAATTATTACAGATACTAATAGTGATAGCTTCTTTTTATTAATCTTTTTTTCCATTTGTCTACCTCCACCAAAGTAATAAGCCCTAAATATATTATAGCTTATACTATTTGTCAAAATAAATCGGTTTATGTAATATGTTTGTTTTTTTGTATGTATTCTAATTATTGTTATATATATTTTTTTTTGTTATAATACTAATGAACATAATTTTACATATTTTAGGAGGAGATTGAAAATGGCTTACAAAATTAATGATGCTTGTATAAGCTGTGGTGCTTGTGAAGCTGAGTGCCCAGTTAGCTGTATATCAGCTGGAGATGACAAATATGTTATAGATGCAGATACTTGTATAGAGTGTGGTGCTTGTAACGGAGTTTGTCCAGTAGATGCTCCACAACCAGAATAATAATAAATTAAAATAAAAAAGCTACCTACTTTGTAGGTAGCTTTTTTATTTTAATTTATTTATCTTCATTCATAAGATATGATAAAGTAAATAAACTTTCAGTTAAGTTTACATTTTCAACTATAACATCATTTGGTACTTCTAAATCTAACGGTGCAAAGTTCCAAACTCCTTTTATACCTGATTTAACTAATCTATCGACAACTTCTTGCGCCCCATTTTTTGGTATACATAATATCGCTATATCAATATCATTTTCAGCTACGAACTCCTCGATGTCATCAGAATCTAATATTTCAAAATCTCTAATTTTTAATCCTATCATTCTTGGGTTTGCATCAAATAAAGCTTTTATCTTAAACCCTGCTTTAGTAAAACCTGAATAATTAGCTATTGCTTGTCCTAAGTTTCCAGCCCCAATTATTATAGAATTATAAGTTCTAGATAACCCTAATATTTTACCTATTTCATTATATAACTCTTCGACATTATATCCGTATCCCTGCTGTCCAAATCCACCAAAGTTGTTTAAATCTTGTCTTATTTGAGATGCTGTAAAGCCAATTATATCGCTTAATTCTTTAGAAGATATTCTTTGTATATCTCTATCTAACAAATCTCCTAAGTATCTGTGATATTTAGGTAATCTTCTTATTACAGCCATAGAAATATTTTTATTACTCATCTCATCACCTCCTATATATTCATTATCCCTGTTTTATATACTATGCTATTTTTTTAACAAAATGCATATATCCTTGATTATATTATACCAAAACATTATAATTTTAGATAGTTTAAAGGAGGTATAATTTTATGATTGTTTTGTCGTGTAATAACTTAAATAAAAGTTTTGGAATAGATACTATATTAGAAAATATTAGCTTCACTGTAAATGAAGGCGATAAAGTTGGTATTATAGGTGTAAATGGAACGGGTAAAACTACTTTATTTAAAGTACTTTCTGGTATTTATGGATATGATAGCGGAGATATATACCTTGGCAAAGGTGTTGAAATAGGATATCTTGAACAAAATACAAGTTTCCAATCGGAAAAAACTATATATGAAGAGGTTTTAGAAGTTTTTTCTGACTTAATGGATATGGAAAAGTATATAAGAGATTTAGAGATTAAAATAGCTGAAGAAGGTTCTAATCCGGATTCAAAAGTTTTGGATAAACTTATGAATGAGTATTCTCAAAAACTAGAACTTTTCTCTGAGCTAAATGGTTATGGTTATAAATCAGAAGTAAAAGGGATTTTAAAAGGTCTAGGTTTTTCTGATTCTGATATGGAAACTCCAATAAATATATTATCTGGAGGAGAAAAGACTAGAGTCTTACTTTCTAAATTACTACTAAAAAATCCTTCACTTCTACTTCTAGATGAACCAACTAACCATCTTGATTCAGATGCCATCGAATGGTTGGAGGTATTCTTAAAACAATATAAAGGAACAGTAATTATCATATCTCATGATAGATATTTCCTAGATCAAGTTGTAAATAGAGTATTTGAAATTCATAATAAAAGACTTAAAACATATAATGGAAATTACTCTAAATTCATAGAGTTATCTAATGTAGAAAAAGAATTAGAAGTTAAAAGATATGAAGATCAACAAAAAGAAATTAAAAAACAAGAAGAATCAATTGATAGACTAAAAGCTTACGGAAGGGAAAAACATTTAAAAAGAGCTAGAAGTAAAGAAAAAATGCTAGATAAAGTTGATGTTTTAGATAAACCTGATGTGTTCAGAAAAAAAGCTAGTATTCAATTTAGTCCTTCTGTATCTAGTGGTAATGATGTTTTACAAGTAGAAAATCTTTCTATGGGTTATGGTGAAAGAATCCTATTTAAGGACATAAACTTCAATATATATAGGGGCGAAAAAGTTGCTTTAATAGGAGCTAATGGAATAGGAAAATCTACTTTATTTAAAATTATAATGAATGAAATAGTTCCATTAACTGGAACTACTAAACTTGGAGCAAATGTTCATGTAGACTACTTCCATCAAGAACAAAAAACTCTTAACTTAGATAATACTATTATAGATGAAATTTGGAATGATCATCCTAATCTAAACCAAACTACTCTAAGAAATATGTTAGGTTCTTTTTTATTTGAAGACGAAGAAGTATTTAAAAAAATATCTACACTAAGCGGTGGAGAAAGAGCTAGAGTTGCTATATTGAAATTAATTTTATCTAACTCTAACTTCTTATTACTAGATGAGCCTACAAATCACCTTGATATAGACTCTAAGGAAGTTCTTGAAGAAGCTTTACTGAATTATACAGGAACTTTATTTACAATATCTCATGATAGATATTTCTTAAACACAGTTGTCGATAAAATACTTGTTCTTGATTCTGAGGGAATAACAGAGTATCTAGGTAATTATGATTATTATATGGATAAGAAAAAACAAACTATAGAGATGAATGCTATAGAAACAACCGAGGAAAAAACAAAAACTCAATTAAAAGATGAAAAACGAAAAGAAAGAGAACAAAGAGAGTTAGAGAAAAAAGCTAGGGTTAAGAGGCAAAACATAGAAAAGGAAATTGAAGAAATAGAACTTGAAATCGAAGAACTTAATGTTCTTATGTGCCAAGAAGAAATATATTCTAATCCTGAAAAATCTAAAGAGGTTAGTCAAAATAAAACTTCCTTAGAAGATAGATTAAATAATTTATATGAAGAATGGGAACAGCTAATGTAGGCTGTTCTTTATTTTTGATAATTCTGAAATTAATAAAATAAATTAGTTGATATATACATACTATTTATATTAACATATTATAGACGTTAAATTTAAGGGGGTGTCTTATTGTCAAATATTTTTAATCTTAATAATGAAAACAAGAGATTTTATAAATTATTAGTTTCACTTTGTATTCCTATAATAATACAAAATCTTATATCTACATCTGTAAATATTATAGATACTGTAATGATTAGTAGTTTAGGAGAAGCATCTGTAGCATCTATAGGAGTTGCTAATCAATACTTCTTCTTATTTAATATGACTTTATCTGGATTAACAGGTGGTGCTGGTTTATTTATATCTCAATTTTTCGGGAAAAATGATGCTAACAATATAAAAAAGGTGACTGGACTAAATGTTTTACTTGGAATAATATTAGGTTTATTATTTTTTATACCAGCTTTTATATTTCCTAAATTTATAATACATTTTTTCTCTTATGATCCTGAAGTGGTTAAGCTTTGTATTCAATACTTTAGCATTATCGCTTTTTGTTATCCTTTAATAGCAGTTAGTACTGTATTTAGTATGGGGTCTAGAAGTGTTAGAAATCCTAAACTTGGAATGATTTGTAGTGCAGTTGCTCTTATAAGTAACATTATATTAAATTACGGTTTAATCTTTGGAAATTTAGGATTACCTGCATTAGGAGTTCGTGGAGCTGCAATAGCAACTGTTATAGCTAGATTTATAGAGTTCTCTCTTTTAATCGGATATGTATATATCGTAAAGAAAGATTATGTTTTAAAATTCAATATTGTTAATCTAAAATCTATAGATAAACAGTTTATAAATACTTTTTTTGAAAAAAGTACCCCTATATTATTAAATGATAGTGGATGGGCAATAGGTACAGTTTTATATTCTGTTGCTTATGCAAAAGCTGGTACTTCTGCAATTGCAGCTAGTCAAATAGCTACTAGTACTGGAAATTTCTTTATTATGACAGCTGTTTGCGTTGCTATAGGCGCATCTATTATGCTAGGTAATGAACTTGGTGCTGATAATAAAGAAGTTGCTATTGATTATGCTAAAAAGTTTTCTAAGATAGTTTTTGTAGTTGGTACTCTATTTGGTTTAATTCTTATATTAAACATACCTGTATTACTTAAAATGTTTAGTGTTTCAGATAGCCTAGCACCTGACATTATTAAAATATTTGTTATTATGGGTCTATTAATGGGTCTTAAGTCTTTTAATACTCTTTTAATTATAGGAATTTTAAGAAGTGGTGGAGATACTAAGTATTCTTTATTTTTAGAATTAGGATGTATGTGGCTAGTATCTCTTCCTCTTACTTTTATATTTGCAATTAAAGGAGCTCCTATTTATATTTTAGTGCTTCTTACTTACTCTGAAGAAATTGTTAAGTTTATATTCGGAGTTCCTAGAGCATTATCTAAAAAGTGGGTTGCTAATATTGTAAAAGAAATTGATTAGGTCGTGCTCGTTGGAAAATATTATTGTTTCATTCGCTGAAAGACCTAAAATCATGGTCTTTAACGCTACTTCAACAATAGTATATTCCAACTTGGATAGTTTAAGATAAATAAAAAGGTACTATTATAAAATTATTTTATAATAGTACCTCTTTTATTATTCATATTTTACTAGTGATTTTATAATGTTATATAAAGATATAAATATATAAGTTTTAACGACCTTTAAAGCATCTCTTTGCTTTGGGAGTAAAATTTATAATGTTATATCTAGCACATTCATATAATCGGCTAAAAAATCACAATAAAGAAATTTTCTTTATTGTGATTTAGATTAATTATTATCTTTTTCTAATTTAACTATCATATATGATTTAGATTCTAATTTAAGCTCAACATTATCATAATTTACCTCAATAAGCCCATTAACTAAATTTACATATTTACTATTTAGACATTCTTTCATATCAATTCCTATAACTTCTTCTTGTTCTGATCTATTTACTAAAACTAAAATGTTATCATCATTTATACCTTCAATATATCTTACATAACCAAATACATTAGGATTTTCCAATTCTAAAAATTTAGTTTCTCCGCAAGTTAGTACCTTACTTTTATTTCTATCCTTGATAATATTTTTATAGAAATTTAAAATTTCTTTATCTTCATTTTTCCACGGATAAGTTCTTCTATTATCTGGATCTGTTTCACCTAAAAGTCCGGCTTCATCACCGTAATATATATATGGTACACCTTCAAAAGTCATTTGTATTGCAACTGCTAATTTAAGAAGCTCTTTATCTTCATTTAATTCTGTAAGTATTCTTCTTGTATCATGCGTACCTAATATATTTAAATTAGATTTAAAAGATTCTTTTGGATAATTTTCTTTTATAGTCATAAGGCTATTGTATACATCATTTGAATCAATTTTATAATTTAAAAAATCTAAAAATATATTCTTAAACACATACCCTGTAACACCATTTAGTTGGTCACCTAAAAGATATTTTCTTCTTTCATCATAACTAATTTTATTAGATGCATCTTCCCAAACTTCACCTACAAGAATAGATTCTTTATCTAGTTTTAAAGTCTCACTCTTTAGCTCCTCTATAAATTTAGAAGGTAATTCATCAGCTACATCAAGTCGCCATCCTTTAACTCCATATCCCATCCATTTTTTTATTACACTGTCATCACCTTTTATAATATAGTCAATATATGAAGTTTCAGTCTCATTTACATTTGGTAAAGATTTAACCCCCCACCAACAATCATATTTCTGTGGGTAGTTTTCAAATTTATACCAAGAGCTATAAGGAGAATCTTGTGATTGATATGCCCCTATGGAATCGTAATTTCCATACCTATTAAAATATACGCTATCATCTCCTGTATGACTAAATACACCATCTAGAATAATATTTATTCCCTTTTTATTTGCTTCATTTATCAACTCTTTAAATATTTCTTCATTCCCAAACATTGAATCAATATTTTTATAGTCTCCTGTATCATACTTGTGGTTACTCTGTGATTCAAATATAGGGCTTAAGTATATTATGTTAACCCCTAAATTTTTTAAATAACTTAATTTACTTATTATCCCTTTTAGATTTCCTCCATGAAAATCCCATCTAATTATTTCATTTTCACTATTTTTTATATACATAGGAGTATCTTCCCAATTTGCATATACAAAACTATTTTTTTTAGGATTGTTTATCTTACCACTTCTATTAAATCTATCTACAAATATATGATATAAAACACCCTCTTTAAACCAATTTGGTGATTTAATTTTCTTGCTAACTGTAATTTGATATTTATTTAGACTATCAATATCGAAAGTCTCTTCACACACACCATTTTTATTGTTTTTACCATAGTATTTTATTATATTATTTCCATTTATATTTTCTACTGTTTTAAAGAAGTAAAAATAAATATCTTCTTGTTGAAATTCATATCCATCAATATTGAAAGTATCATCTGATATCTTAGTCATTTCTATTTCTTTTAAATCATTTCCGTCTCTTTCCAACACTAAATACACTTCTTTTACATTCTCTGTAGCTTTTATATTTAAACTTAGTTTTTCTCCTAATTCCAAAGCTCCGAAAGGCTTTTTATAACTTTCTAACCAAGAATTATATGTTATACTCATTTTGATCTCCCACCTTTTATCTTTTGAACTGTTTATTTTTTATACCATATATCCTTAGCATATTCATTTATAGTTCTATCACTTGAAAATATTCCTGAATTTGCTATATTTGTTAAAGAAATTGAATTCCACTTATATCTATCTTTATATAAATTATTTACTTTTTTCTGTGCTTCTATATAGTTCTCAAAGTCTCTTAATACAAAAAATTCATCATTGTAGGTTATTAAAGAATTATATATTTCTCTACCTTCTTCACCTATATTTGGTATGAATCCATTGACCAAATCATCCACAACCCTCTTTATATAGAAATTATTAGAATAAATATCTGCTGCTGAATATCCTCCAAACTTATTGTATTCTAGCACTTGATTTGCTGATAATCCAAAAATTATTATATTTTCATCGCCCACTTGTTCATGTATTTCTATATTTGCTCCATCTAAAGTCGCTAAAGTTATAGCTCCATTCATCATAAATTTCATATTACTAGTTCCTGAAGCTTCCTTTGTAGTTGTTGATATTTGTTCACTTACATTTGCAGCGGGTATTATTTTTTCTGCTAATGAAACCCCGTAATTTTCTATAAATACTACTTTTAATTTTTCATTAACTCTTTTATCATTATTAATTTTTTGAGCTAATTCATTTATAAATTTAATAACGCATTTTGCAAAGTAGTACCCAGGAGCAGCCTTTGCCCCAAATATAAATGTTCTTGGCTTTATGTCTAGGTTTGGATTATCTAATAATTCATGATATAAATGAAGTATGTGAAGTGCGTTCATAAGTTGTCGTTTGTATGCATGTAACCTTTTTATTTGTATATCAAATATAGAGTTTGGATCTATTGATATATTATTTCTTTCTTTTATAATTTTTGATAAGTTTAGCTTATTGTTATATTTTATTTTTTCTAGTTCCTGTAATACATTTTTTTCATTCTTATATTTTTCAAGTTGCTTTAGTTTCATAGTGTCCTTTTCCCAACCGCTACCTATAAGACTAGTTATTAAACTAGATAACTGAGGGTTTGATAACATTAGCCATCTTCTATGAGCAATTCCATTTGTTTTGTTATTAAATTTATATGGCTCATCCTCATAAAATTCTTTTAATACTTCTTTTTTCAAAATTTTAGTATGAAGGTCTGCAACTCCATTTACACTACTACTTCCAACTATACTTAAGTTAGCCATATTTACATTATTATTATAAATAATAGCCATCTTATTTATTTTTTCACTGTCATTTGAATATTTAGTTTTTAACTTATTTAAATACCTTTTATTTATTTCTTCTATAATCATATAAATTCTTGGAAGTAATTCTTTTATCATTGATATTTGCCATTTTTCCATAGCTTCTGTCATTATGGTGTGATTTGTGTATGAAGTGCATTTTTTTGTAATTTCCCAAGCTTCATCCCATCCAAGAGCTTCTTCATCCATAAGTATTCTCATTAATTCAGGTATACATAATGATGGATGAGTATCATTTATATGAATAGATATTTTTTCATTTAACTTATTAATATCAATTTTATTTTTTTTACACTTTCTTAATATATCCTGTAATCCTGAGCTAACTAGAAAATACTCCTGTTTTAATCTTAGCATTTTACCTGCATCGTTAGAATCATTTGGGTATAATACTTGTGATATCTCATCTACGTAATATCTATATTGGAGTGCATCATGATAGCTACCATAGCTGTTTTTTGAATCTTTTAATATTGGTTCAAAGTCTTTCCTAGGTATATCTGATTTAAATAGCCTCAATGTATTTATATAATGATTTTCATATCCTATAATAGGTATATCATAAGGTAGAGCCATTACAGGTATATAATTTTTATGAATAGCCTTTAGCTTTCCATTATTACTTACAAGTTCTACTTCTCCTCCAAATTTAACTATAACCGCTTTATTTGGTCTTACAGTTTCCCAAATATAGGATTCTTCTTTTAGCCAGTTATCAGGTACCTCAACTTGGTGCCCATTTACAAACTTTTGTTCAAATAATCCATATTCATATCTAATACCATAGCCATGACCACTTATTTTATTAGATGCCATCGAATCTAGAAAACATGCGGCTAGCCTTCCTAATCCACCATTTCCTAATGCAGGATCAGATTCTGCATCTATTAAATCATCTAGATTTATGTTCATAGTATCTAATATAGACCTTACTTCCTCCATTACTCCTAAGTTTAAAAGATTTGACTGCAGCTGTCTTCCTAATAAAAACTCTATGCAAAAATAGTAAACTTCCTTTTCCTCTTTTAATCTATTTTCTTTCCATATATTTGCTATTTTAGATTTAAGAACAGTTACTAATGTATTTAGTAACTGTTCATTGTTAGCTTCTTCAATACTTTGTTTATATAAAAAATCCATTTGATTTTTAAATTCTAGCTTAAATTCCTCCCTATTTATGAGAGTCAATATTACCAACTCCTTTGCCAAACTATTTCATTATACGTTTTTATATATTCATTTGCGGACTTAGCCCAACTACTGTCAGTACCCATAGCACTTTTAACTATTTTTAACCATGCACTTTTATCATTTTTATAAGTATCTATTGCGCTTTTAATACAGTAAAACATTTCATGTGCATTGTAATTTGCAAAGCTAAATCCATTTCCTTCTCCTGTATATTTATTGAAAGGTTTTACAGTATCTTTTAATCCTCCTGTTTCTCTTACTATAGGTATAGATCCATATCTCATTGCGATCATCTGCCCAATTCCACACGGCTCAAATAAAGATGGCATTAAAAACATATCTGATGATGCATAAATTTGTTGCGCAAGTGCAGCATCAAATGTTAATATAGCTGCTACTTTATTTGGATATTTACCTGAATAGTAATTTAACATAGATTGATATTGTTCTTCTCCAGTACCTAAAACCACTAATTGTAGATTTTCTCCTACTATTTCGGGCATCATATATGATATTAAGTCCAATCCTTTTTGAGATACTAATCTAGAAACTATGCCTATCATAGGAATATCTGGATTAACTTCTAATCCAAGAATTTTTTGTAATTCTAATTTATTTTTAACTTTATCACCTATTGAATTTATGTTATAGTTACATACTATATTTTTATCTGTCTCAGGGTTATTTATTTCATAATCAATTCCATTTACAATTCCCTTTAACTTATGTGCATTAGATTTTATTAATCCATCTAAGCTTTCTCCATAAAACTTTGTTTGTATTTCATTAGCATAAGTAGGACTTACTGTGCTTACTTTATCCGAATATACTATTCCTGCTTTCATAAAGTTGATACCACCATAATACTCTATATTCCCATCTTCTAAATAATGTCTTGGTATAGATAATACATCTTCTATATTTTTATTTGAAAATACACCTTGATATTGAAGGTTGTGTATAGTATATATAGTTTTTATTTCAGAATATCTTTCATCTTGGCTATAATTTTCTTTTAAAAATAAAGGTATCATACCAGTGTGCCAATCATTTAAATTTATTACATCTGGGAAAAAATCTATTCTCTTTAAAGATTCTAGCACCGCATTACTAAAGAAAGTAAATCTTTCTACATCATCGTCATATCCATATAAATACGCATATTCACCATCTCTCTTGAAGTAGAATTCATTATCTATAAAGTAAAATTTAACTCCATCTAGCTCTAGTTCCATTAATCCACAATATTGATTTCTCCATGCTACGTTTACATTGAATACTGCTACTGTTTTCATTTGATCTTTTAAATATTTAGGAATGTTGACATACTTAGGCATTATAACCCTTATATCCACTCCTTCTCTTTTTAAAGCCTTTGGAAGTGCATAAGAAACATCTCCCAATCCCCCAGTCTTTACAAAAGGCCAACACTCTGCCGTTACAAAAAGAACTTTCAAAACTTATCCCCCTCTATAAAATCACATTTTTTTCTACTACTAATGGTAGTTTAATATCTCCTTTTAATTCTTTATCTTTTGATATAAATACATTTTTATCTAATATTACATTATCTAGTTTCACATTTTCTTGTATAGTTCCACTTTGCATAACCACAGAATTTTTTATTACTGCTCCTTTTTTTACATGAACTTTTCTAAATATAATACTATCTTGAACTTCTCCTTCTATTACACAACCCGTAGCCACAAATGAATTTTTCACATTAGATGTCTCTGTGTATAATGTAGGTTGCTCATTTTTTTCTTTTGTATATATCTTTCTATCTGAATAAAATAATTCATTTGCTACATCTACATCTAATAAATCTTTATTAGCTTCAAAATAGTTTTTAGTAGAATTTATACATTTTAAATATCCTTTATATTCATATGCTCCTATTTTTATTTCTTCTATGCCTTCACTTATACAATCTTCTATATGTGCATATTCACCTCGTGATACTGCATCATATATCATATCTATAAGTAAACTTTTTCTCATGATATACATATCCATTGATATATGTGCATCTTTTTCTCTTCCTATATTTATCCCCATACTAGTAATTTGATTTTTATTATTTATATTCAATTTTGTAGTTCCTAAAAAATCTTCATCTGCATTATCTATACTTTTATAAATAACTGTTATATTATTACCTGATGACTTATGATAGCTTAGTGCCTTTTTATAATCTATATTACAAATCATATAACTAGGAGATATTAGCACATATTCTTGCTTGCTTTTTTCTATGTAATCTATATTAGAAAAAACATTATGAACGTCTCCTTTTTTTATTGCTCTACAAATTTGTTTTTTAGTATTTTCAGGACTAAATACAAATAATCCATCATTCTTTGCTGATAAGTCCCAATGGCTTCCATTTCCTAAGTGATCTGTCAAAGATCTATATTTTTGATCTGAAAAAATACCTATATTTTTCATACCTGCGTTAACCATATTAGAAAGAGCAAAGTCTATTATTCTATATCTTCCTCCTATAGGTATTGATGCTACTACCCTTGAATCACTTAGTTCTTTTAAGTTATCACCTTTTCTATTTAAATTAATTATCCCCATACACTCTTTATTCATCTTTTAAATCCCCCTATACTAATTCCATAGAAACAGCATCAAATTCAGATACTATACTTATACTATCGTCACCACTAGAAATCTTACAATCATCCTCTATTACCGCACCTTCTCCTATCATAGCTTTCTCTATAATTACATTTTTGCCTATTTTTGCATTTGACATTATTACTGAATCTCTTACTATACTCCCTTCCCCTATACTAACTCCATGGGATAATACTGAGTTTTCAACAGTTCCAAAAACTCTACATCCATCTACAACAATAGATTGTTTTACATTAGAATTTTTTCCTAAATATTGTGGTGGCATAGCCATTGTATCTGTATAAATTCTCCAATTAGAATCATTTAAATTAAATCCATTACCTGGATTAATTAAATCCATATTTGCCTGCCACAAACTTTCTATAGTTCCTACATCTCTCCAATATCCATTAAATTCATATGCATACATACTAACCTTATCATCTAACATTTTAGGAATTAGATTTTTACCAAAATCTACGTACTCTTTGCCTGATTTAAAGTAACTTTTCATCTTTGCCCAGTTAAATATGTAAATTCCCATTGATGCTAAATTACTTTTAGGTTTTTCAGGTTTTTCTTCAAATTCATATATACTTCCATCTTCATTTGCATTCATTATTCCAAATCTACTAGCTTCATCCCAGTCAACTTCCATAACAGCAATTGTTACATCTGCATTTTTTGATTTATGTTCTTCTAACATATCGCTATAGTCCATTTTATAAATATGATCTCCCGATAAAACTAAAACATATTCTGGATCATAGCTATCTATATAATTCATATTTTGGTATATAGCATCTGCTGTACCTTTATACCAGTTTCCTTCTTTTTCATTCATATATGGTTGAAGTATTGATAATCCTCCATTTCGTCTATCTAAATCCCAGTGACTTCCTATTCCTATATGTGAATTTAATAATAAAGGTCTATATTGTGTTAATACTCCAACTGTATCTATACCTGAATTTGAGCAGTTGCTCAAAACAAAATCTATTATTCTATATTTACCTCCGAATGAAACTGCTGGTTTTGCTATGTTTTTAGTAAATACTCCTAATCTTGATCCTTGTCCCCCTGCTAATATCATTGCTATCATTTCTTTTTTCATAATTTACTCCTAATCCCCCTAAAAATTTTATAAAATTTATAATATATTTATATTTTTACCTTTTATAAAAGTGGCTCCCATAGGCGGAACCTTTATATTTATAGAGTACTGTTTATTATGCCATGCTATATTTTCTGATTCTAAATCAATACCCTTCATAGTTTGTCCTGATCCCCAATATTCTTTATCATCACTATTGAAAACTTCTTCATAAACACCCTCATATGGCACTCCTATCCTATATTCAGGATGAAATACTGGTGTGAAATTTAATACTCCTATTATAAAATCCTCTTTTTTCTTACCTTTTCTCATAATCACAATTACACTTTGATCTATATTGTGAGGATCTACAAAATCAAACCCGGAGTTATGTTCATCTATTTCATACATAGCTTTTTCATGTTTATATAGTAAATTCAAATCTCGTGTATACGTTTGCATTAATTTATGTGGTTCATTCATTAATAATTCCCATTCTAATCCATATGAAAATCTCCACTCTAACCCTTGTGCAAATTCACACCCCATAAATAATAATTTCTTTCCTGGGTGCAACATCATATATGCATAAAGTAGTCTTACCCCTGCAAATTTTTGCCATGGATCTCCAGGCATTTTATCGAGAAGAGATTTTTTCCCATGCACAACTTCATCATGAGATAATGGAAGTATAAAGTTTTCAGAAAAAGCATACATAAAAGAAAAAGTTATTAACTCATGATGATGCTTTCTATATATAGAATCCATTTCCATATATTTTAACGTGTCATTCATCCATCCCATATTCCACTTACTATCAAATGCTAATCCACCTTTGTACGAAGGTCCCGATACCATCGGCCAAGACGTGGATTCTTCTGCAATTATAATTGGATTTTTTATCTCCTTATGAACAACTTCATTAAACATTCTTATAAACTCAATAGCTTCTATATTTTCTCTTCCACCGTATTTATTAGGTTTCCAAGGCCCTATATCGTAGTCTAGATAAAGCATACTTGCAACCGCATCCATTCTAATACCATCTACATGAAACTTTTCTAGCCAATAAATTGCATTAGATATTAAGAAACTTTGCACTTCAGGTTTTCCTAAATCAAAATGGGCTGTTCCCCAACCAATATTTTCAGCTTTCAACTTATCTTCATATTCAAATTGAGGTGTTCCATCAAATTTATATAATCCATGATCATCTTTACAAAAATGACTATATGCAAAATCTAGAATTACTCCAATATCTTTTTTATGGCATCTATCAATAAATTTCATTAAACTAGTACAATCCCCATATCTACTAGTAGGACTATAATATCCTATTGTTTGATAACCCCATGATTCATCTAATGGATGTTCTGTTATTGGTAAAATCTCTATATGTGTATATCCCATTTCACATACATAGTCTATTAATTCATATAGTTCTTCATAACTAAAAAAGTCTCCATCCCATTTTCTTTTCCATGATCCCAAGTGAACTTCATATATATTCATAGGTAAATCCTTGTATGTTGTCTTTTCTCTTTTTTCTATCCACTTTTTATCCTTCCAAGAATAATTGTCTATATCAAATACAATTGAAGCTGTTTCAGGTCTCATTTGCGAATAAAACGCAAAAGGATCAGATTTTAACTTACTATTACCGTTTTTATCTACAACATTAAATTTATATAAATCCCTAAAGTCCATTTTAGGTATAAATATATTCCATATTCCACTCTTATCTAAATTTTTCATAGGATGGGAGGTTTTATTCCAATCATTAAATTCTCCAGATAAATATACTCGATTTGCATTTGGCGCCCATACTGTAAAAGTAACTCCTTTTTCTTTTCCCTTTTGTACTTTATGAGCTCCCATAAATTCATAACTTCTAAAATGTTTCCCCTCTTTAAATAAATTTATATTATAGCTGTTAATTATATCCTCATATTTCTTCAACATAAAATCCCCCATCTTTAAGCATATATTAAATGTATTTTAAAACCGATTACTCGCTTATTTTTAATTATATATGAACTTTTACTTTATTATAAAAAGTATTGTTCTAAAAATTTAGACGATGATAGCTACAAATTTACACCATTCAATCTATTAATCCTTTTTTGTATATATAATTACAAAAATATACATTTTTATAAACTAAAGAAAACATTTTCCTAAATTGTGTATACAAAAAAATCGGAGTTAATTCAAAACATTGTTTACCCAAAAGATACAATTGTAAATTTTAACGACCTTTAAAGCTTCATTTTAGCTTTGGTAGTAAAACTTATAATTGTATCTGGCCTCTAAAGTTTTGAATCACTCCGATTTTACTACTGACCTATTTTTAAATTAGGAACAGCATTTAAACTCATATTATTAATTTTTCCGTTTATAAAATTATAATAGCCAGCACAACCAATCATAGCTGCATTATCTGTACATAATATAATTGATGGATACTTCACCTCTATATTTTGCTTTTTAGCCATTAAAGTTAACTTTTCTCTTAAAGCAGAGTTTGCAGCAACGCCTCCTGCTAATGCAACTGTATTGTATCCTTTTTCTTTAGTTGCTTTTATAGCTTTTGTTGCTAAAACTTCTACTACAGCTTCTTGGAATGATGCTGCAACATCTTCAACTATTATTTCTTCATTCTTCATTTTCTTAGCATTTAAGTAATTTAAAACTGCTGATTTTAGTCCACTAAAACTAAAATCATATCCTTCATCCATACAAGCTCTTGGGAAGTCTATTGCTTTTTTATTTCCTTTTTTAGCTAATTTATCTATTATAGGTCCACCTGGATACCCTAAATTCATTGCTCTTGCAATTTTGTCAAATGCTTCTCCTGATGCATCATCTTTAGTCTTTCCTAAAATTTCATACTTACCATAGCCTTTAACTTCTACTAAGTGTGTATGTCCACCTGAAACTATTAAAGTTATAAATGGTGGTTTTAAGTTTTTATCTTCTATATAATTTGCACTTACATGTCCTTCAATATGATTAACTCCAACTAAAGGAATATCTAAAGTGTAAGCTAATGCTTTAGCATATGAAAGTCCTACTAAAACAGCCCCTACTAATCCTGGGCCATGAGTAACCGCTATATGATCTATATCATCAAAAGTTACATTTGCTTCATCCAATGCTTGTTGTACTACCATTGGTATATTTTCTATATGTTTTCTAGATGCTACTTCAGGAACAACTCCTCCAAATTTTTTATGTAATTCTATTTGCGTAGAAATTACATTACTTAAAACTTCTCTTCCATCTTTTAAAATTGCACATGCTGTTTCATCACAGCTAGATTCTATAGCTAATGTTATTATATCTTTTTTCATACTACACCTCTTTTAATTGGCTCCACATTATCATTGCATCTTCTTTATTGTCACTATAATACTCTTTTCTTATCCCTGCTAATTTAAATCCATATTTTTTATATAAATTTTGAGCTACTACATTAGATACTCTAACTTCTAATGTCATAGCAAATATGTGATTTTCTTTGCATTTTTTAACAAGATGCTTGATAAGTTCATCACCTATCTTTTGTCCTCTAAAATCACTATGTACAGCTACATTTGTTATATGACCTTCTCCAGCTATAAACCATATACCTACGTAACCAACAATCTTTTTATCAATTTCTGCTACTAAATAATTAGCAACATCATTTTTCATCTCTTTTTCAAATTCGCCTTTAGACCAGTAATGTTCAAAGCAATTTTTTTCAACTTCAAAAACTCCATCTACATCACTGCTTGTCATATCTCTTATTATTAAATTATTATTTATCATTTTCTAGCCTCTTCATTTTTTCCTCATACTGAACTTCCGCTTGAGACTTTCTTATGTACATCGGATTTATAGTATAGCAATTATGTACATCTACATCTTTCTTGAATTTAATTCCAGCTACAGCACATAAACTACTAGCTTTACTTACATTGTTAGATACAGACGCTATATAACAATTTTTAACTTCATCAAGTTTTTCTTTATATAAATTTGTAGCTTCTCCAACAATAATAAACTCTTCATTTGATTTAGATAGTTCATCTACTAATTCATCTATTGTAACTACTTTTACATCTTCTAATGTTTTAAATTCTCCATTTTCAAATCTATATTTTCCTGTGTAAACTTGGTTTCTTTGTGCATCTAGTATAGGACAAATTACTCTCTCACAAAGATTCATGTTGAAGGCTAAAGATTCTAGTGAATCAACAGCTATTATTGGTAGGTTTCTAACTTGTGATATAGCTTTAGCTGTAGCCATAGAAATCCTTAATCCTGTAAATGATCCTGGACCTATACATATAGCTATTGCATCAATATCTTTTATATTTAAATCACTTTCTTTTATCATTGATTCAATCATAACCATTAGTTTTTGTGAATGTGTTTTTTTAGTATTCACTGTATATTCACATATTAGCTTGTCATCTTCTACAATACATACACTTGTTGAATGTGTAGCTGTATCTATCCCTAAAATTTTCATTACTTAGTCAGCTCCTTAACTATTTCTTCATACTTTTCTCCTTTTGGAGTCAGCATCATTTCTCTTCCATTTTCTTTATAATTCATTTCTATATATAAATATTCGTCTGGTAGTATATCCTCGATTAAGTTTGCCCATTCAATTATACAAACTCCATCTCCATTTATATACTCATCAAATCCTATATCATACATTTCATCACTACTTCCAATTCTATACACATCAAAATGGTATAAAGGCATTTTACCTTCATATTCATTTACTATTGTAAAAGTAGGACTAGTTATATAATCATCTACTTCTAAAGACTGTGCTAAGCTTTGAGTCATAGTAGTTTTTCCTGCACCTAAATCACCTATTAAGCATACTACACTTTTTGGCGTTAAAAGTTTACCTAATTTAAATCCTATATCTCTTGTTTGATCTTCATTTTCTAAATATATTTTAATCATCTATATCATCTCCATAAGTAAGACTTGTTTATCTAAATTGTTAACGTAACAGATATTATTATATTATAACAAATTACTATTATAAAGCCTTACATTCACAAAGTTTTTATTATATACCATATATTTTACAACTTATGGTAATATTATTTATTAAAAGGGGTGATATTTTTGAATTATAAAGTTCTAACACACGATGATTTCGATGATATAGTAGATATATCTCGAAACATTTGGGATGGCCATGACTATTTACCCAAAGTCTTTCATAAATGGGTTGATGATAAAGAAGGTTGTTTTATTGGATTAGTTAAAGAAGGTAAAGTTGTAGCAGTTGGTAAATATACAGTTTTACCAGATAGACAAGGATGGCTTGAAGGACTTAGAGTACATATAGATTATAGGGGACAGCAACTTGCCCATGCTATTTCTGATATGATATTTAATTTAGCAAGAGAAGATTTAAGAAATAATAAAATAACTAATATAGCAATGTGCACTCATATAGACACTCAAGCTAGTATAAAAATGATGGAAGCTAAGAATTTTTATTTAGCTCAAAGCTGCTTAATAGTTTTTAAAGATTATGATTTTATAAAAAAATCTAACTTAAATTTATTAGATTTTAAAGTTGAAAAATGGAATATTTCTTATAAAGAATTTAAAAATCTCGATTATTTTAAAACTTGTAATAATAAATTAACTTATGGATTTACATTTTTAAATATTTGCGAAAATATTTTTAATGATTTAGTTAAAAGTGATTCTTTATTAATAGTTAATGGTCATAAATGTATTATAAAAATGAAAGGATGTCCATCTATTATATGCATAGATAACACATTTGAAGGAATTAATGATGCTACTAATTATTCTTTATTGAAATATAAATCAAAAGAGGCTGAAATTTATATAACAAATCCATATGATAAACTTATAAATCAGCTTAAAGAAAATAATTTTGAATCAATATCTAATTTTAAAAATGATTGTGTCTATTATGTTTATGATGAAAAATAAAATTCGCTTATCTTGAGCGACTTCGTCTGTTGCTCATAAAAAAGGAGATATATCAAAATAGGTAGTGAATGATAAATATATAAGTTTTAGCGACATTTTGAAAGCATCTTTTAAACTTTCATGGAGCAAAACTTATATATTTATCTATGAACACCCTAGTTTTTGGTATATCTCCTTAATTAATTTATTTTTTTAATATTACCTCCATCTTTTTATAAAGAGGTAATGTAATTACTGACATTAGTATTGCTTTAACTAAGTTAAATGGAGCTATCATCCAAATAACAAAACTCTTTAAATCTACTACATTAGGATTTATTACATGTCCCATATTTACTATAGCTTCCATAGGCATTACTTTTCCATAGAAAGGTAGTAACATATAATAGTTAGTTAAACACCCTATTACTATCATAACTATTGTTCCTAAGAAAAATCCTAAAAATAATCCCTTTATATTTCTTTTGTGTCTGTATGCTAATGATAAAATTACTACATATGAACCACCAATTAATAAGTTTGCTGTTTCACCTATCCAAGCTGTTGTTGATGCTGTCATTGCTTGGAATAAATTTTTAATAAGAACTATTGTAAAACCTGCTACTGGCCCTAATGTCATACCTCCAAATATAGCAGGAACATCTGATATATCTAGTTTTAAGAAATCAGGAAATATACCTGGAATAGGTATTGCTATAAACATTAAAATATAAGAAATTGCTGCTAAAATAGCTACCTTTGTCATTGTATTTGTACTCATAGTTTTTTTATTAGTGAATATATTATCCATTTAAAAAACCTCCTAATTTTAATTTTAGGAAAAAGAAAAAGCCCAAAGAATCTCTTCGAGCTTAGTTTTTTAAGTATATTAAAACAATAATATCTTTCTTATACATATATACTAATCCTCTCTCATCCAGACTTTACTGTCGGCCTTGGAATCTCACCAAGTCATGCTACAAATGTAGCTCGCGGGCTATACCGCCGGTAGGGAATTTCACCCTGCCCCGAAGATCTTACGTGCTATTTAATTTTCCTTATATCTATATATTATTAATAAAATTTAAATATGTCAATATTAATTAAGCTTGTTTTCTATATACAACTTTTCCATCAATTATAGTATACAGGACATTGCTTTGAATTTCTAAAGGATTATTATCCCATATAACTATATCTGCATCTTTCCCAACTTCTATAGAACCTACCCTATTATCTATACCTAATGTTTTTGCAGGATTTATAGTTATCGCTTCTATAGCTTTTTTAGAATCCATTCCATGTTTAACCGCTATTCCTGCACATACAGGTAAGTAATGTAGAGGAACTACAGGATGATCTGTAGTTAGTGAAACTTGCATTCCTGCATTTGATAAAACCCCAGCTGTATCAAAAGTTAAATTTCTTAATTCTATTTTTGATCTTTCAGAAAGCGAAGGCCCTACTATAACTGGATACGCTTCTTCTACTAAATCTTCAACTATTAAATGCCCTTCTGTACAATGATCTAATGTTAACTTTAAATTGAATTCTTTTGCAATTCTTATCGCTGTAAACATATCATCAGCTCTATGTGCATGTACTTTAAATGGAATTTCTCTATTTAATACTGGAAGTAAACTTTCCATTTTTATATCATAATCGGGCTTTTCATTTTCATCATCTTCTTCATGCAATCTTATATCTTCTAGATACTGCTCAGCTTCTTTTAATGTTTCTCTTAACATTGCAGCAATTGCCATTCTAGTTTGTGGAGCTTTTTCTTCTTGCCCATAACAACTTTTTGGATTTTCACCAAAAGCTATTTTTGATGCCACAGGATTTTTTATTATCATCTTATCTATTCTTCTACCAACAGTCTTTATAGCGATACATTGTCCTCCCATGACATTTGCACTTCCTGGTGTACTACATGCAGATGTAATTCCACCGTTTCTCGCTTCTTCAAAACTTCTTTCCATAGGATTTATTCCATCTATAGGATTTAAATGTGGCGTTATTGGATCTGTTTCTTCATTTCCATCAGCTCCCTCAAATCCCATACCATCTTCCCATAAACCTAAATGTGTATGTGCATCTATAAACCCAGGAAAAATTAAACTTCCATTTGCATCTATAACTTCTACATCTAATGGTGCAACTATATCTGTTCCAATTTCTATTATTTTCCCATTTTCAATAAGTATGTCACCCTGTATAATTCCATTAGTGACTGTGTTTATAATTCCATTTTTTATAAAAAGCATTTATTCCTCCTATACTTCTTTTATATCTTTCATAGTTAAAGAAACCTTTTGTGTTTTTAAATCTATCCCTATTACTTTTACATCTATTACATCCCCTACAGTTACTACTGTCATAGGATCTTTTACAAATTTATTACTCATCTGTGATTTATGAACTAAACCATCATTTTTTATTCCAATATCAACAAATGCTCCAAAATCTACAACATTCCTTACAGTTCCTTTTAAAACCATACCTTCTTTTATATCTTCAATTTTTAATACATCTGTTCTAAGTACAGGTTTAATCCCTTCTTCTCTTGGATCTCTTCCTGGTTTTTTTATTTCAGATATAATATCCTTTAAAGTAACAATTCCTACTTCTAATCCTTCACTTAATTTTTTTATTCCAATATCTGCTATCTTAGAATCTATTTCATCTACATTTCTATTTTTCAAATCATTCAATGAGTATCCTAGTGTCTCCAGTAAACTTTTACAAGTATCATAACTTTCAGGATGTACACCAGTGTTGTCTAAAGGATTTTTTGAATTTGTTATTCTCATAAACCCTGCACATTGAGTAAATGCTTGTGGCCCTAATCTTTTAACTTTTTTAATTTGAGCTCTTGATGTAAAATCTCCATTTTCTTCTCTATACTCAATTATATTTTTCGCTATAGTTTTGCTTATTCCTGCTACATGTTCAAGTAATGAATATGAAGCCGTATTTAAGTCTACACCTACAGAGTTTACTGCATCTTCTACAACTCCACTTAAAACTTCTTCTAATCTTTTTTTATTAAGATCATGTTGATATTGTCCTACTCCAATACTTTTAGGATCAATTTTCACTAACTCAGCTAAAGGGTCTTGCAATCTTCTTGCTATAGATATAGCTCCTCTTATAGATACATTTATATCTGGATGTTCTTCATTAGCAAGCTCTGATGCTGAATATACAGATGCACCTGCTTCACTTACTATAGTATATTGAACATTACCATTTATTTCACCTATCATTTCAGATACAAATTGTTCTGATTCTCTCGATGCTGTACCATTACCTATAGAAATTATATCTATATTATATTTTTCTATAAGTCCTTTTAAAGTCTTTTTTGCTCCATCTACATCATTTTGAGGTTTAGTTGGATATACAGTTGTATAATCTAATAACTTACCATTCTTATCTACAACAGCTATCTTACATCCAGTTCTATATGCTGGGTCAAATCCCATAACCACTTTATCCTTTACAGGTGGTTGAAGTAATAAGCTCTTAACATTTTGTCCAAAAACACTTATTGCTCTTTCATGTGCTAAATCAGTTAAATGATTTCTTATCTCTCTTTCTATCGAAGGGAATATAAGTCTTTTGTATGAATCTTCTATAGCACAAATTATTTCTTCTTTATTTATTTGGTTGTTTTTATTAACATATATATCAACTATATGATTTATTACTTTTTCATTATTAATTTCTAATTTAACTTTTAAATATTCTTCTTTTTCTCCTCTATTTATAGCCAACACTCTATGTGGCGCTATAGTTTTCACAGATTCACTAAATTCGTAATACATATCATATACAGATTTTTCATCTTTTGAGTTTTTACTTGATATAACGCCTTCTCTTAAAGCTAACTCTCTTATATACTTTCTTAGCTTGGCATCTTCTGAAACTAATTCTGCTATTATATCTTTAGCTCCTTTTAATGCATCTTCTTCAGAGTTTACTTCTTTTTCTTTATCTATATATTTCTTACATTCTAAATTTATATCTACTTTATCATTTAATATAGCTATTGCTAAATTTTCTAAACCTTTTTCTTTTGCAATAGTTGCTCTTGTTCTTTTCTTTTGTTTATATGGAGCATAAATATCTTCAACTTCTTGAAGCGTTTTAGCTAGCTTTATGTTTTTTAATATTTCATCCGTTAACTTACCTTGTTCATCTATTATCCTTTGTACATCATCTTTTCTACTTTGTAAATTTCTTAAATAAACTAATTTATCATAAAAAGCTCTAAGTATAACATCACTCATTTCACCAGTCATTTCTTTTCTATATCTGGCTATAAATGGTATAGTGTTTCCTTCATCTATAAGCTTTATAGTATTTTCAACTTGAGAATCTCTTAAGTTAAACTCTTCTTTTAAAATTTTATTTATATCCAATTTAAATCCCTCCTAAAAAGGGGCGTGCCTCAAAATAAATAGATAAGAATAAATACATAAGCTTTTGCGACCATTAAAACTATTTACGCTTTGGAAGCAAAACTTATGTATTTTTCATACTATTTTGAAACACACCCTTATGTTCTATACATTATTTACTTTAGTCATTTTTAAATATTCATTTATAAATAAATCTATATTACCGTCCATAACGCTGTCAACATTTCCTATCTCAGCATTTGTTCTATGATCTTTTACCAACTTATATGGTTGGAATACATAAGATCTTATTTGGCTTCCCCAAGTTATTTGAGAATATTTACCTTGTAAATCTTCTATAGTTTCCTTTTGTTCTAATTCTTTTAGTTCTATAAGTTTAGCCATTAACATTCTCATAGCAGTATCTTTATTACTGTGCTGAGATCTTTGATTTTGACACTGGACAACTACACCTGTTGGTATATGAGTTATCCTTACTGCAGAATCAGTAGTATTTATATGCTGTCCTCCAGCACCAGATGCTCTATATGTATCTACTTTTAAATCCGAAGGATTTATATCAATTTCTATACTTTCATCTAATTCTGGAATTACATCAATTGATGCAAAAGAAGTATGTCTTTTTCCAGATGGATCAAAAGGAGATATTCTTACAATTCTATGCACTCCTTTTTCACTTTTTAAATATCCATATGCATTAAGTCCTTCAATTTGTATAGTTGCACTTTTTATACCAGCTTCTGTGTCTGATTGTAAATCTAATGTTTTAACTTTAAATCCTTTAGAATTAGCCCATCTATCATACATTCTCAGTAACATTTCGGCCCAATCTTGAGCATCTAATCCACCTGTACCTGCATTTATAGATAAAATCGCATTATTTCTATCATATTCTCCACTCAATAAAGTTTTTATTTTAACTTTATCAATCTCTTTCTCAAGTGAAGTTATTGTACTTTCAACTTCTTTCTCTAATGAATCATCATCTTCTTCTTGAGCTAACTCAAGAAGTACTTCTGCATCTTCCACAGATGATTGTAGATGATTGTACTCATCTACAATATCTTTTAGATTTTTATTTTCTTGAAGTACAGACTGTGCTTTTTCATTATCATTCCAGAAGTCTTGTTCACTCATTATTTTTTCACTTCTAATAATTCTTTCATTCAGGCTTTCTATGTCAAAGAGAAGCCCTCAATTCTTCTATATTATTAGACATCTCTTCTATTCTATGTCTATATTCTTGTACATTAAGCATATACAACCTCCAAACTATCTACCGCAACACTTTTTATATTTTTTACCACTTCCACAAGGACATTCATCATTTCTTCCTGTTTCTTCATCTTTCTTAACAGGTTTATTTCCTTGACCTTCGTCTGCATTTGAAGATATTTTTTCTACATCTACTACTTGTTTTCTTTGTATCGGTTCCTCTATTGTAAAGTTATATAAATATCTTACAGTATCTTCTTGTATAGCTTTTGTCATATTATCAAACATGTCAAATCCTTCTAACTTATAAGCTACAACTGGATCTTGCTGACCTATAGCTCTAAGTCCGATACCTTGACGTAATTGATCCATGGCATCTATATGATCTATCCAATAAGAGTCAACAGCTTGTAAAAGTATAACTCTCTCGATTTCTCTCATTCTTTCAGATCCAACCATATTTTCTTTTTCTTCATATATTTTTTTAGCTAAGTTATATACTGCGTCTATAACTTCTTCTTTTTTCATATTTTCAAGATTTTCAGCTTCTAAGCTACCTTTAGGCATAAACATATGATATAAATAATCTTTGTATGCATGTAAATCAAATCCTTGATCTGTAACATATATATCATATCCATCTGATATTATAGCCATTATCATTGTTTTAACTTGTTCTTCTAAGTCTTCACCTTCTAATACACGTCCTCTTTGTTCGTATATTATCTCTCTTTGCTTATTCATAACATCATCATATTGAAGAACATGCTTTCTTATACCAAAGTTTCTTCCTTCAACTTTCTTTTGAGCGTTTTCTATTGATTTAGTTAACATCTTAGCTTCTATAGGTGTTTCTTCATCTAATCCTATTTTTTCAACCATTCCAGATATTCTATCACTTCCGAATAGTCTCATAAGCTCATCTTCTAAACTTATGTAGAATCTTGAACTTCCTGGGTCCCCTTGACGACCAGCACGACCACGTAACTGATTATCAATTCTTCGAGATTCATGTCTTTCTGTACCTATTATAGCTAACCCGCCAGCTTCTCTAACTTTATTCTGCTCTTCTTCAGTTTGTAATTTATATTTTTTAAGTATTTTATTGAAATCATCCTTAGCTTTAACTATTTCATCAGTTAATTCTATTCCTAAACTCTCTACATCTGTATCAACCTTGTTTATTACATCCTCAGAGTACCCGATTTTCTTCATTTCTTTTTTAGTTAAGAATACTGGGTTACCTCCTAAAACTATATCGGTACCACGACCAGCCATGTTAGTAGCTATAGTTACTGCTCCTAATCTACCAGCTTGGGCTACTATCTCTGCTTCTTTATGGTGATTCTTAGCATTTAAGACTTCATGCTTTACACCTTTTCTTTTTAAAATCATAGATAAAACTTCAGATTTTTCTATAGATACTGTACCAACAAGCACCGGTTGATTATTCTTATGTCTTTCTATAATATCTTCAGCAACTGCATTAAATTTTCCTAGTTCACTCTTATAAACACAATCTGCTAGATCTTCTCTTAGTATAGGCTTATTAGTTGGAATTTGTACAACATCCATTTTATATATTGCTTTAAATTCTTCTTCTTCTGTTTTAGCTGTACCTGTCATTCCTGATAACTTATTGTACATTCTAAAGTAGTTTTGGAATGTTATAGTTGCTAAAGTTTTAGATTCTCTTTGTATTCTTAATCCTTCTTTAGCTTCAATTGCTTGATGTAATCCTTCAGAATATCTTCTACCGAACATAAGTCTTCCAGTAAATTCATCAACAATAACTATTTCGCCATCTCTTACAACATAATCTACATCTAACTTCATTATTTTATGAGCTTTTAATGCTTGATTTATATGATGGTATAACTCTATATGAGCTATATCTGTTATATTTTCAACATTAAAATAAACTTCTGCTTTTTGTATACCACTTTCAGTTAAAGAAACTGATTTTTGTTTTTCATCTATCTCATAGTTATCTTCCTTTAAAGTATGTACAAATGTATTTGCGTCACCGTATAGATGTGTTGATTTATCTCCAGGTCCTGATATTATAAGAGGTGTTCTAGCTTCATCGACTAATATAGAGTCGACCTCATCGACTATTGCATAGTTTAATTCTCTTTGAACCTTTTGCTCTTTATGTATAACCATATTATCTTTTAGATAATCAAATCCATATTCATTGTTTGTTCCATAAGTTATATCGCATTCATATTGTTCTTTTCTTTCTTGAGGATTTTGTCCATGGACTATAACCCCAACTGTCATTCCTAAAAACTCATATATTTTACCCATTTGTTCTTTATCACGTTTTGCTAGGTAATCATTGACTGTTACAACATGTACACCTTTACCAGTTAACGCATTTAAATAAACTGGAGCTGTTGCAACTAAAGTTTTACCTTCTCCAGTTTTCATCTCAGCTATTCTTCCTTGGTGAAGAACTATTCCACCTATAAGCTGAACTCTATATTGTCTCATTCCAAGTACTCTTTTTGAAGCTTCCCTTACAACCGCGAATGCTTCTGCTAATACGTCATCTACTGTTTCCCCATTATTAAGTCTATCTTTAAAAACATTAGTCATATTTCTTAATTCACTATCTGACATTCCTTGAAATTTCGATTCTAAAGCATCTATCTCATCAACTGTTTTGCTGAATTTTTTCATTTCTCTTTTATCAGCCATATTAAATATATTATCTAAAAAACCCATATACTTATCTCTCCTCGTCCATTATATGTATAATATACATTCTACCATAAAATCTTTGCATTTTATATTTAAAAAGCTATCGATTATTATTTTTATCGATAGCTTTAATAACTAATTTAAATTCTAAGCTTGTTCTATCATTCCATAACCGCCATTTTTTCTTTTATACACGATTGATATATCATCAGTTTGAGTGTTTGTAAATATGAAAAAGTCATGTCCTAACAAGTCCATTTGTAAAACTGCTTCTTCTGGACTCATTGGCTTCATATTAAATTTCTTATTTCTTTCTATTGAAATATTTATAGAATTTTCATTTTCATCATTTAACTCTTCTTCTGATAAGTCTTCTATATGGCTAAATCTTATACTTTCATTTGATTGATGTTTATCTTGTACTCTTTTTTTATACTTTCTTAACTGAGTGTTTAACTTATCATATACTACATCTATAGCAGCATATAAATTTTCCTCTGTATCTTCTGCTCTTATTATAGGCCCACTTATTGGTATTATAGTTACTTCTACTTTTTGTCTTGCCTTTTTAGCACTTACTGTAACTTTTACTTCTGTTTCTGGGTGAAGGTAGTAGTCTAATCTTTCTAATTTTTCTGCTACTGAATCCTTTATTGCATCTGTTAATTCCATTTGTTTCCCAGATATTTTTATATTCATAAGAACATCTCCCTTCAGGTATATATAAGTACAATAGCTTATACTTATTTAATTTCTATGTTTAAATTCAATTTCCTTTATTTTTATTGTTAGCTTCTTGGAATCATAATATTCAAAGTAAATAAATTTATTTTTGTCGATTAATCGTAAACCTTGACCAACATGTGGATTGATTTATCATTATAACCTGTGGATAATGTGGATAAAAATGTTAATAAGTCTGTATTTATTTATTTTTACACATTCTTTACTAAATTTATATCCACAGAACTAATGTTTATTTGTTATTAATTTGTTTATTGTTGTCATATTTTCGAATAAATTACGAAAAAATTGTATTTAAGCAAAAAAAAAGCACCTCTAAAGGTACTTTAGTAATATTTTAGCTGACCTGGTCTTTGCCCCCACACTCGCCTGCTGGAGATTTCGCTTGGGTTCGCCGCACTACTGACTCTCTCGATTTTAATATCGGCAGGTCTTACTTCTAAGCTGCACCATGATCATTAACCCCATTTTTAGAGTTAACTTACGTGGGTCCTTTCGCCTGCAACTGGCATGAACTTTCAACCACAGACCTAACACATTACTAATACATTTTAATATCTTAAGACTCATATGTCAATAACAATTTATTCTAGTTAAAAATGTACATATATAAATTTTTTTAACACCTTTAAGTTTCAATATTTTTGATATTTCATTTACAGTGCTTCCCGTAGTAAATATATCATCTATCAGTAATACATTTTTGTCTTTACATAAATTTATGCTCTTATAAAAACCAAATGCATTTTTTACCTCTCTTGATCTTTCTTCATTCGTTAATTTAAATAATTTAGTAGTATTCTTATTCCTATATATAGAATCTAAAACCTTTATATTTTCTATTTTGCCAAGTTTTTTTGCAATAAGTTTTGATTGGTTAAATCCTCTTTTTCTTTCCCTTTTCTTATGTAATGGAACATACAGTATATAATCATAATTTATATTTTGAGTATCTAACTTTTCTTTCATTATCTTAGATATAATATTTGACATAAATGTTTTATCATTGTATTTAAATCCAAATACTATCTTTTTACTAGTTTCACTATATTCTATACATCCTATAGCTTTTTCAAAATAATACGTTTTATTTATACACGACGGGCATCCATTTAATAAGTCTTCAGGCTTTAATGTTTCTATAGTTTCATTTAATATAGTTTTTCCACATTTTATACATCCATCATTTATAAAATTTAGTTCATTGAAACAATCTTTACATAATGAGTATGTATTATTTTTACTAATAGATTTATTGCATATAATACACTTAATATTTTCAGGATATATTATATCTAAAATTTTATAAAAAATTGATTTAATTTTTTATTAACACCCCTTCTTTTTTTAATCTATTCAATTTTTTACTTAAATTAGAGTGTCTATCGTTTATCCTATTGTTTTTTATCATAAATTCTAAGTATTTAACATCTCCAACTAAAACTACTAATTGTTTAGCTCTAGTTACTGCTGTGTAAAGTAGATTTCGATTTAATAGCATAGGCGGAGCCCAAGTTACTGGAATTACAATAGCTGGGAATTCACTTCCCTGACTTTTGTGTATTGTCGTACAAAAACTATGATCCAATTCATCTAACTCAGAGTATTCATAAGACACTATTTTAGTTTTATCAAATAGAACATATATAATTTTATTTTCCTTATCTATATGATAAATATAACCTATATCCCCATTGTATATACCTTCCCCATTTTCACTCTTATCTTCATTTTCCCATTTTTTAGTATAATTATTTTTTATTTGCATAACTTTATCGCCAACTCTAAAAATCCTTTTTTGTAGTGTTTCTTCAACTTTAAACTTTTCTTCTTTATTTAAATACTTTTGTAACTCTATATTTAAATTTGTAACACCTAAATCACCCTTTCTCATAGGTGCAAGAACTTGTATATCTTGTAGTTTATCTAAGTTATAAAATTTAGGTAGCCTTTGGCTAACTAAGCCAACTATTTCTTCTAAAATTGCTTCATTTGTATCTTTTTTTATAAAGAAAAAATCTTTACCTTTAACATTTAGGTGAAGTGGCAATCCTTTGTTTATTCTATGTGCATTTACAACTATCATACTTTCTTGAGCTTGTCTAAAAATCTCATTCAATCTAACAACATTTATAACCTCTGAATCAATAATGTCTTTTAAAACATTTCCAGCTCCAACAGATGGTAACTGATCACTATCTCCAACTAAAATCAATCTAGTTCCTGGTTTTATTGCTTTTAATAAGCTATACATTAAAACAATATCTACCATTGAAACTTCATCAACAATAACTACATCTGCTTTTATAGGGTCTTCTTCATCTTTTAAAAAAACTAGTTCTTCTGAGTCTGTTGCATATCCCATTTCTAAAAGCCTATGAATTGTTTTAGCCTCTTTATCGGAAGTCTCACTCATCCTCTTTGCTGCTCTCCCTGTAGGTGCGGCTAAAAGAACGTCTTGTTTATTATTTTCAAATATTTTTATTATAGTATTTATAGTCGTCGTCTTTCCTGTTCCGGGACCTCCAGTAATAACTACTAATCCACCTTCAACAGCTTCTTTTACTGCTAATACTTGATTTGTAGCTAACTTTATATCAGTTTCTTTTTCTATATTTTCTATTTCTTTTTCTATATCTATATTTAATTCTTTAAATTGAGATTGAGATAATTTTATGATTTGCTTACAAACTCCATTCTCAGATAGATAATATGGTATTAGATATATGTGCTCTTCATCTCCAAAATTTCTTTCAATATGAATTTTTTGATCATAAGCTAAGCTTAAAATTGAATCTGAAATATATTCATTATCTACACCTAACAACTTGCTAGACTCATCTATTAATACATTCTTAGGTAAATATGTATGCCCACTTCCTAGTGACTGATTTAATGCGTATAAAACACCTTGCATTATTCTATCTTTAGAATATTTATCTATTCCTAAATTAGATGCTATTTTATCTGCTACTTTAAATCCTACTCCTCTTATATCCTCTGCTAACTTATATGGATTTTTAGTTATTATATCTATCGCTTTATTCTTATATCTTTTATATATCTTTAAACAAAAGTTAGGAGTTATTCCATAAGGCGATAAATGCATTATTATATTTCTTAATTCTCTATTTTCTTCATAACTTTTAGCTATCTGCTCAATTTTTTTTGTACCTATACCCTCAACTTCCGAAAGCCTATGTGGAGAATTTTGAATAATATCTAAAGTATCTACTCCGAACTTTTCTATTATTCTCTTTGCCATCTTTTCTCCTATTCCCTTTATTATCCCAGAAGATAAGTATACATATATTCCTTCTATGGATGATGGAGTAACTGGCATAAATGAATTAACTTCAAATTGAGTTCCATATGTCTTATGATTTATCCACTTACCCTCAACTTCTATACTCTCTCCAACTGTCAAAGTAGGCATGCATCCAACTATAACTATATCATTATTTTCATTTGATAAATGAGCTATAACATATCCATTATCTTCATTTTTAAATATAATATCACTTACCATTCCTTCAATCTTTTCCATAAATAATCTCCTATAAAAATTCGATTCTCTTTAACAACTATGTGTGTAAATTTTTTCTCTCAAAAATAATCTATTAATTTAATTAATCTCATTAAATCCTTAATAATTTTTTACTATATAATTTCCTTAAGCATAAAAATGCTAATTTTAGCGTTTACATAATTTACTATTATTATACAGCTAAATTTATATAAAAAAAATAGAAGACTGTAAATCTACAGTCTTCTTATTACTAATATAAATATTTATTATAATCCAGCTTGTTCTCTTAAAGCTTCAGCTTTATTAGTTCTTTCCCATGGTAAATCTAAGTCAGTTCTACCAAAATGTCCATAAGCTGCAACATTTTTGTACATAGGCTTTCTTAAGTCTAAGTCTCTTATTATTGCTCCTGGTCTTAAATCAAAGTTCTTGTTAACTAAATCAACAAGTAATTCTTCACTTACTTTTCCAGTTCCAAATGTATCTATGAATACAGATAATGGTCTAGCAACACCTATAGCATAAGCTAACTCTATTTCACATTTGTCTGCAAGTCCTGCTGCTACTATATTTTTAGCAACGTATCTTGCAGCATATGCTGCTGATCTATCAACTTTTGTAGGATCTTTTCCTGAGAAAGCTCCTCCTCCATGTCTAGAGTATCCACCGTAAGTATCTATTATTATCTTTCTTCCAGTAAGACCTGTATCTCCTTGTGGTCCTCCTATAACGAATCTTCCAGTTGGGTTTATATATATTTTAGTTTCTTCATCTAAAAGTGCTTCTGGTATAACAACTTTTATAACTTTTTCTATTAAATCTTTTCTTATTGTCTCAGTACTTACTGTTTCACAATGTTGAGTAGATATTAATACTGTATGAACTCTAACTGCTTTATTCCCATCGTATTCAACAGTAACTTGAGTCTTTCCATCTGGTCTTAAGTATTCTAATTCTCCACTTTTTCTAACTTCTGTTAATCTTCTTGATAACTTATGAGCAAGAGATATTGGAAGAGGCATTAATTCCTCTGTCTCATTACATGCGAAACCAAACATTATACCTTGGTCCCCAGCTCCTATTTTCTCTATTTCATCTTCAGTTAATTCTCCGCTTCTATTTTCTAAAGCTTCATCAACTCCCATAGCAATATCCCCTGATTGCTCATCTATAGAAGTTATAACTGCACAAGTATCTCCGTCAAATCCAAACTTAGCTCTAGTGTATCCTATTTCTTTAACTGTTTCTCTAACTAATTTAGGTATATCAACGTAAGTGTTAGTACTTATTTCTCCTGCAACTAATACTAATCCTGTTGTAACTGTTGTTTCGCAAGCAACTCTAGCTTGTGGATCTTTTTCTAAAAGTGCATCTAGTATCGCATCTGATATTTGATCACATATTTTATCTGGATGCCCTTCTGTAACTGATTCTGAAGTAAATAAATGTTTTGCCATTAATGTTTCCTCCTTTTATCTTTTAACCTTAGATTAAAATTCTTTCTATTACCTTAGATCCATAATTGGAATAGTCTTTCTTGATATTAAAAAAACCTCTTCTTTTTATAAGAAGAGGTTAATTATATTCGTCAATAATTAACTAACCTCATCTTTCAAGATATAAAATCTTGTAGGAATTAGCACCTTTTCCATTCGGAATGGTTGCTGGGTTTCACAGGGCCTGTCCCTCCACCTCTCTTAATAAGGTAATTAAGAAATTTTATTAATTTTTATTACTTTACTAATTATACTATTATTAATGATTCTTATCAATATGTTTCTTTAAATTTTAAATGTTATTTTTTACTTTAGGCTCTCATATATTTATTTTAAGGGGGGGATGTTCCTATGTATTTGGCTAAAGTAAACTATAAAAAAGATAATGTTGTTCAAATCCTTAGTGATACATTAAAAGATATAATTGATGAGAATACGGTTATAGTTTGTATAGGAACAGATAGAGCTATAGGCGATTCTTTAGGCCCTTTAGTTGGAACGATGTTAAAAAACAGCAATTATAAATATCCTGTTTATGGTACTTTAGATAAACCTATTCACGCTTTAAATATATATGAATCCCTACAGTCTATAAAGAAAAAACATGTTAATGGTAATTTTTTGGCTATAGATGCTTGTCTAGGATCAAAAAGCAATATAGGAAATTTACAAGTAAGAAAAGGACCTATCCTGCCCGGAAAGGGAGTAGGTAAGAAACTTCCTGAAATTGGGAATTATTCTATCGTTGGTATTGTTGATAAAGTAGACGAAAATAATAAGTTTTCATTTAATAGTATACGTCTAAGCTTTATTTTAGATATGGCTGAAATAATAGCATTATCCTTAATACTTTCAACCTGATTTCAATATATCCCCTTTATACTCAAAAATAAAGAAGCTGTCAAAAGACAGCTTCTTTATTTTTGAACTAATGCAAACATTAATTCTCCGCTACAAACTAATTCTCCATCAACATATGCGCTTGCATTAGCCTTACCTATATTTCTTCTTAAAGAAGTCATTTCAACTTCCATTCTTAATGTATCTCCCGGTCTAACTTCTTTTTTAAATCTAACTTTATCTATACCTGCAAATACACCTAGTTTCCCTTTATTTTCGTCTATAGACATCATAGCAACAGCTCCAACTTGAGCCATAGCTTCTATTATTAGAACTCCTGGCATTATAGGATATTCTGGAAAATGTCCTTGGAAAAATGGTTCATTAACACTTACATTTTTTATACCCACAGCTCTTTTACCTTCTTCAAGTTCAACAACTTTATCTACAAGTAAAAATGGATACCTATGAGGTATTAATTCTTTTATTTGATCAATATTTAGCATATTATTCTTCTCCTTTTATAGTTTTTCTTTTGAATAACCCTGTTCCACCTGTTTCTAACATATCTAAAGCTGATAATGACTCTCCTGTACCTTTAGCAACACAAGATAAAGGATCTTCAGCTATTTTAACTTCCATACCTGTACTCTCCTCTATTCTTTTGTCTAGTCCATATAAAAGAGCTCCTCCACCTGTCATTATTATTCCACTTTCACTTATATCTGCCGCAAGTTCTGGAGGCGTTTTTTCAAGTACAGATCTAACAGTAGAAACAATTTGGTTAACTCCATCTGCTAAAGCATCTAGCATTTCCTTTGAGTCTATAGTTATTTTTTGAGGAAGTCCTGTTACTAAATTTCTACCTTTTACATCCATAGTAACTTCTTCTTCTCTTGGATATGCAGTTCCAATATTAATTTTAACTTGTTCAGCAGTTCTATCCCCTATAAGTAAATTATGTTTTTTTCTCATATAATTTACTATGTATTCATCAAATTTATCTCCACCGATTCTTATAGATTCACTTACAACTGCTCCTCCTAAAGATATTACGGCTATATCTGCTGTTCCTCCACCTATATCAACAACCATATTACCATCAGGTTTAGATATATCTAATCCGGCCCCTATAGCGGCTGCTATAGGTTCTTCTATTATATAAACGTCTCTAGCTCCAGCTTGTCTTGTAGCTTCCTCTACAGCTCTCTTTTCTACCTCTGTAACTCCCGTTGGCACGCACACCATTATTCTAGGCATGAAAAATCGTGAAAAACCTTTCTTGTCTACCACTTTGTCTACATAATATGTTAACATTTTTTCAGTAATATTATAATCAGATATTACTCCATCTTTTAAAGGTCTTATAGCTACTATATTTCCTGGTGTTCTTCCTATCATCTTTCTAGCCTCATCACCTACAGCTAAAACAGTTTGTGACTTTTTATCTATTGCTACAACAGAAGGTTCTTTTACAACAATACCCCTTCCATTGACATATACAAGAACATTTGCAGTACCTAAATCGATACCTATATCCGCTCCTTTTGTCATTAAATTCAACTCCTTCTCAATTTATATAAACTTTTCGTTAATTTTAACACTCTACATACAAAATATACAAAAACTTGTTTTTAGTCAAGAAAAAAATGTAGGTTTTTTAACCTACATTTTTATTACACTTCACTTCATATTTTTGTTTTGTTGCCATTCCCCCTCTTATATGCCTTTCAGATTTATTCTTTTCCAAAACCATTTTAACCTCTTTTGCAAGAGATGGATTAATTTCTTCTAATCGTTCAGTTACATCTTTGTGTATAGTACTTTTACTTACGCCAAATGTTTTAGCAGTTTGTCTAACTGTTGTTTTCTTTTCTAATATATACTTTGCTACAACTATAGCTCTTTCCTCTATATGCGATCTCAAAGCTTCCCCCCCTTAAATCCTACCTTAGTGATATATATGTAAAAAAACAAAAAAATATAACAAGCTTAATCAAATTTGATTAAGCTTGTTATATTTTTTAATTCTTAGGAAATTATATTCATAATTTCCAACTTATACACTTGAGCAACGGACCTGTTTTTTTAAGGTTGTTGGCGATATGAGCAACGCGAATTTTTTATTTAATTAACGTCATAGGGTCTATAGTTTTACCATCTTTTGTTGCAGTTACATGCACGTGTGCACCTTCTAAACTTTCTACACTAGTAGTATTACCCACTTTTCCTATTACATCTCCGTCTTTAACTTCTTGACCTTTTTTAACAGATACTTTGTCATCTAAGTTTGAATAAACAACAGCTACTTTATCTTTAGATTCCACTTTTACAGATACTCCATGTTGGTCATCTTTAAATACATCTGTTACTTTACCATTAACAATTGATTTTACCTTACTTCCTTTTTTAGCTTGTACATCTAATGCTTTATGTATTTCCCATACATCTAATGTACTTGAGTAACTAGGCTCTTTTTCTGAATACTCTCTAGTCACTTTTTCTCCTAGATAGTTTATTTTAGTTTCTTCCTTTTTAACAACTTCTTTTTCTTTTACCTTATCTAAGTTTTCTTTTGAATTGGTAGCTGTTGGCACAGTTTTATCATCTTTTTCTATTAGGTGAATTTCGCCTTCTTCATCACCTTTTGCCACTTTATTTTGATTATCTAAAAAACCGTTTTTTGAAGCTAAATCATCCACGCTATTTTTTGTAAACCAAATACCTCCAATTGCAACTAAACAAACACATACAAATAAGGCTAAGTAAAAACCATCTTTCTCTAATAGTTTTTTCTTTTTCATGACGCACCTCCAAATATATTCATACATTTGTATTTTGTACCTTATTTGTTATTTTTATACAATTTTTATTCTTTTATATTTATTTTATTTTCATATTTTAAATATTAATTTTTCACTATGTATAAATAAATTAATATCCCTTCAATTTTTTATTTTATTTAATTCTTGAAATACAAAAAAACCCTAAACTAACTTGCAAATCAAGTTAGTTTAGAGTTTTTAATATGTATCTTTAATATTGATATCTGAATAATAATGCTCTAATATTTCATAATATTTATAACCATCCTTAGCCATTCCTTCTGCTCCCCATTGACTCATACCCACACCATGGCCATACCCTTTTACAATAATATCTACATAATCTTTATTAAACTTCAAATCAAAGTTAGCGGAATTTAAATTAAATAAACTCCTTATGTCACGGCCTGATATTTCTTTATTTCCAACCTTGATCTTCTCAACCGATCCACCTTTACTTCTTTCTTCTATACTAACTTGTTTTGATAGTTTATCATTAGAAATCGACATATTAGGATAACCTTTTCTAAGTGTGTTTATAAAGTCGGAATTATTTATCTTAACATTAGATGCATATTTGGGAGCATTTTTATCATAAGGACTATCTACAGATCTCAAATATGGATATTTAGTACTAAATACCTCTTCACTATTTTCAGTATTTCCTGATGATGTAGAAAAATATAATGGTAAAATTGCCTCATCTTCATATACTATAATTTGACCCTTAGTATCTTTCACAGCTTGTTCTATTTTTGTATAAAATTTATCCATCCAAGCTTGGCCATTTTTACTTAGTAATTCTGATTTACTTTTATATTCCTGACAATGCTTATAATCTGTACATACAGCTGCATTTTTATGCTTACCAGTTTTTTTACTATATACTGTAAATGTTCTAGCAGCTACTGCTTGCGCCTTTAAAGCCTCTTTATCAAACTCTGCAGACATTTCCCCTGCAAGAACTCCACATAAATAATCTTCTATGTCTATAGTCTCTACTATTCCTTTTTTATGATTATAAACCTTTATTTTAGGTGATTCCTTATCTATAGTTTCGTAATTTTTAATACTTTTCTTTTTATTAATTTTTAGCTTAGTTTCAATTTTCAACTTATTTTGGATATGTGGTACTATATCTGGCTTTGAGTCTGAGTTATATGCAAATATAGATACGCAAATAGGTATCGCCGCAGTTACCAAAACAGTACTAGCTAAAACTAACAATGGGTTTTTCATAAAATTTTCCTCCTTGGATAAATACTTCTAATCCATAAATTTTATGAAAAACCCGTGTTAATTATGACTAATTATTAGTCTTCAATTATTTCTATATTTCCACCTAATGCTTGTATCTTCTTATCTATGTCTACATATCCTCTTTGTATATGATATATATCTCCTATTTCAGTTACTCCTTCAGCTATAAGTCCACATAAAATTAACGCAGCTCCAGCTCTTAAATCTGTTGCTTTTACTGTTGATCCATGTAATTGATCTACACCTGAAACAATAGCACTTCTACCTTCTATTTTTATATTAGCTCCCATTCTGTTGAACTCTGCAACGTGCATAAATCTATTTTCAAATACAGTTTCTATAACTACTCCCGTTCCATTTGCTACAGTAGCCATAGCCATAAATTGAGCTTGAACATCTGTTGGGAACCCTGGGTGTGGTAATGTCTTGATATCTATTGGCTTTAATACCTCAGGTCCTTTAACTCTCACAGAATTATCCATATCTATTATTTCACATCCAGCCTCTTTTAATTTAGCTACAACAGGCTTTAAATGTTCCATAATTACATTGTCTATAGTTATATCTCCTTTTGTCATAGCTGCTGCAACCATATATGTAGCTGCTTCTATTCTATCTGGTATAACTGTATGTTCAGCACCTTTAAGTGACTTAACTCCTTTTATTCTTATTGTGTTAGTTCCTGCCCCTTTTACGTCAGCTCCCATTTCATTTAAGAAGTTTGCTAAATCAACTATTTCTGGTTCTTCTGCAGCATTTTCCACTATAGTAGTACCTTCTGCTAAAGCAGCAGCCATCATTATATTTTCTGTAGCTCCTACTGATGGGAAATCTAAGTATAACTTGCTTCCTACTAATTTCTCCGTATTCGCCTCCACAAATCCATGATCTATTATTACATTAGCTCCTAATGCCTTAAATCCTTTTAGATGTAAATCTATAGGTCTAGTTCCTATTGCACATCCTCCTGGCATAGATATCTTTGTATGGTTAAATCTAGCAAGTAGCGGTCCCATTACTAAGAATGATGCTCTCATCTTTCTTACAAGCTCATATGGAGCTTCACAAGTCTTTATATTACTTGCATCTACTGTTAATGTACAATCCTTATATTCAACCTCAGCACCTAAATGTCTTAATAAGTCAGATATTACATGTACATCTTTTAAGTTAGGAACCCCTTTTAACACTGATTTTCCATCCGCTAATAAAGTTGCTGCTATTATTGGTAATACTGCATTTTTTGCCCCATCTATTTTAACACTTCCTACAAGTGGATTACTCTTCTTAACTAAAATTTTTGCCATTTCACTTTTCTCCTCACACTAATAATCTAATTTTATTATAGGTGTAGCTACGTAAACCATAGTTTTTTCTTCATTTTCGCTATACCTAATTCCTATATTTAAATTTACCTTATTTCCCAAATATTCAAGGTAATCAGTTTTAATCAATTTACTAAAAGCTGTTACCGACATAAAGTTTTCTTCTTCAACCCTATCTATTTCTTTAGCATTCATATTATATAATATTTTTTTCAAAATATCATCATATTTGTGTAGTTGTAACTTTTTTTTATACTCTCCAGCCATACATGTATAAATATCGACTTTTTTGCAATACAAATTTAGAGTATTTTCTACAACTGTATAAATATCCACTATATCTTTATATACTTTATTTTCTAATATGTCAACTATAATATAGGACTCATTTTTACCTTTATTAGCGACAATGATAGATATATTTCTATCTTTTTCATCTATCTGTGCATATACCTGAGTTTGAGTGTCCTTTTTACTTTCAATCCACTTTAAATTAGATTCCTCAAGCCCTAAATTTGAAATTATTTCCATGCAAATATTTTTCATTTCTTCTTTTTCTAAAGATTTATCTAAATATGCATTTGCTTTCATATTATAAAATTTAAAATTACTATCTATACTTTCAAAAGTATTTACTAGTTGATTATATCCATTATTCTTTATCTCAGCTTCTGATTCTCCATAGAACAAAACTATCCCTAATAAAAATATAAATATAAAACTTATACTCACTAATATTTTTTTCATAGTATTACCTCCCCATATTTCCAGTTTTATACTATAAAGTATTAACAAAAATTGGTTGGTTATACTATTCCTGATTCCAAAAATATTTTAATATATTATTATAATTTTTTCTATACATATTAAATTATATATAATTTTACACAATAAAAAAGCTATACTTATATTTTAAGTGTAGCCGGTTGCATCAATAGCTCCATATATCCAAGATGCCCACCTATAGGATATAGTTCTTCGCTTCTCAATTCATTATGAAATATATTTAATTGCGCATTAGAGACTAAATTTGGCGCTTTTAAGCTTTCGGATGAGTTTTATTTGTATTTACCCTATCTCATACTCTCAAAAGCTTCAAATCACTATTTTTAAGATTTAGTTAATTAGTCAGCATCTTAAATTAGTATATATAAAAATATGCATAAAGTTTAAAAAGGTGATTCTCAATATAAAATCGAGATATCACCTTTGATTTTTATTATTCAACAGTAACTGATTTAGCTAAGTTTCTTGGCTTATCTACATCACAACCTCTTTCAACTGCAACATAGTAAGATAATAATTGAAGTGGTAAAACTGTTAATATACTTGATAAAACATCCTCAACATTAGGTATATATATCACTTCATCAGCAGACTTTTCAACTTCTTTATTTTTCTCTTGAGCTACAGCAATTACGTATGCTCCTCTTGCTCTAACTTCTTCCATGTTAGAAACCATTTTTTCAAATAACTCTCCTTGAGAAGCTATAGCAACTACAGGAGTTCCTTTTTCTATTAATGCTATAGTTCCATGCTTTAACTCACCTGCAGCAAATGCTTCTGCATGTATATATGATATTTCTTTTATTTTTAAAGCACCTTCCATAGCTATATTATAATCTAATCCTCTACCTAAGTAGAATGCACTATGTTTTTCTTTTAAAGTCTTTGCAACTTCTTTTATATGATCTTCTTGTTTTAAAGCTTCTTCAACCTTTGAAGGCATTTCTTTTAGTTTTTCTATCATTTCATTATAATACTCTCTAGTTATAGTACCTTTCTTTATAGCAAAGTCTAAAGCTATCATATAGAATGATACTAATTGAGTTGTATATGCTTTAGTTGATGCAACTGATATTTCAGGTCCTGCCCAAGTATAGAATACATCATCTGATTCTCTTGCAATTGAAGATCCAACAACATTAGTTACTGATAATATTCTAGCTCCTCTTTCTTTCGCATATCTTAAAGAAGCTAAAGTATCTGCAGTTTCTCCTGATTGACTTACTAATATTAATAGTGTCTTATCATCTATAAATGGATCTCTATATCTAAATTCTGATGCTATATCTGTTATAACTGGAATCTTAGCAAATTTTTCTATAGCAAATTTTCCTATAAGTCCAGCATGATAAGCAGTTCCACACGCTACTATATAAACTCTATTTATATTGTCTAAATCTTCTTTAGTCATCTTTATATCATCTAAATGGATTTCTCTGTTTTCATTTAATCTTCTTACTAATGTTTCTTTTACTCCATTAGGTTGTTCATATATTTCTTTTAACATGAAATGTTCGTATCCACCTTTAGATGCAGCTTCAACATCCCAAGTAATTTCATTAACTTCTTTGTTTACTACTTCTCTATTTTCATTTAATATAGTAACTTTATCTCCTACTATATGAACAAATTCACCATTTTCTAAGAAATATACATTTCTTGTATATTTTAATATTGCAGGTATATCTGATGCTATAAAGTTTTCTCCATCTCCAAGTCCTACAACTAAAGGACTATCTTTTCTAACTGATACTAATTCTTGATTATTATCTTTACATATAACACCTAATGCATATGCTCCTCTTAATCTTTGAGTAGCTTTATATACTGCATCTAATAAATTACCTTCATAATATTTATCAACTAAATGTGCTACTACTTCTGTGTCTGTTTGAGATAAGAATTTTACACCTTCAGCTTGTAATTCTTCTTTTAATTCCATATAGTTTTCTATAATTCCATTGTGAACTACAGCTATTGTTCTATCCATATTAAAGTGAGGATGTGAATTAACATCTGATGGCTCTCCATGAGTTGCCCATCTTGTATGTCCTATTCCTAACCCTCCATTTATAGGGTTCTTTTCTAGATCCTCTGCTAAAACAGCTAATCTTCCTTTAAACTTTCTTATTTCTAACTCATTTCCTGTATTTATAGCAACACCTGCAGAATCATATCCTCTGTATTCAAGCTTTGATAATCCTTCTACTAAAACTTCTGTTGCCATTCTATTTCCTAAATATCCAACTATACCACACATAATTTGTGTCCTCCTAAAAATATTATTATTTTATATATTTTTAAGATTCAGGTCAGTTTACATAAACTTTTTTTTGTACATACAATCACTTATACGGTTTGTAAAAGTCTTCCGATGGTAAACACACCGCAGAGTATCCGCCGACAATTCGATAAACTCTGTCCTCGTCAACTTAGATTTTACTAAGTTCTGGCGCTTGCAAAGTAAATACTAAAAATTAATCTTAGTATTTACTTCTGAAATTATGATAATTTCTCTTGTATCAAATTAGCTAAATTTGTAGCTAATTCTTTTAGTTGACCTTCATCTTTACCCTCTAACATAACTCTTACTAATGGCTCTGTTCCTGATGGTCTTATTAATACTCTTCCACATCCATCCATTAGTTTTTCTATTCTTTCTATTTCAGCTTTAATTTCTGGTATTTCCATATATCTATTTTTATTTTCATTTTTTATTCTAGCGTTAACTAATACTTGTGGATATTGATTCATCACCGCTGCAAGTTCTGATAAAGTTTTACCTTCTTCTTTAACTATCTGAGCTAAAACTAAAGAACTTAAAGTTCCATCTCCAGTCGTATTATAATCTAAGAAAATCATATGTCCTGATTGCTCTCCACCTAAATTATATCCGCTATTTTTCATTTCTTCTAAAACATATCTATCTCCTACAGCTGTTGTTGCTAAGTTTATGTTATTTTCCTTTGCAGCTATAACTAATCCTATATTACTCATAACTGTAACAACTAAAGTATCTTTAGCTAACTTATTGTGTTTCTTTAAATAGATTGCACTTAATATCATTATATGGTCGCCATCTACAATTTGACCCTTTTCATTTACAGCTATTAGTCTATCTGCATCTCCATCATATGCAAGTCCTAAATCAGCATTATTTCTTAATACTTCTTCTTGAAGACCTTCTGGATGTGTTGATCCGCATTTATCATTTATATTATTTCCATCTGGTGTATTGTTTATAGCTACAACATCTGCACCTAATTCTTCAAATACCATTGGCGCAACTTTATATGCAGCTCCATTCGCACAGTCTAACACAACTTTTAATCCATTAAAATCTATATTCACTATAGTTTTTAAATAATCAACGTAATCTCTTACAGCGTCATGTTCATGTATTTTTTTACCAACTTTATCTCCAGTTGGATGTACTTCCACTTTTTCTATATCATCTATATATGACTCTATTTCAAGTTCAATAGAATCATCAAGTTTATATCCATTTTCATTAAAGAATTTTATTCCATTATACTCCACTGGGTTGTGAGATGCTGATATAACTACTCCACAATCTGCATTGTAATGCTTCGTTAAGTATGCAACTCCTGGAGTCGGTATTACCCCAACAGTTATAATATCACATCCAACTGACATAAGTCCAGCTATAAGGGCTGATTCTAGCATATCTCCAGATACTCTTGTATCTTTACCAACTACAACCTTAACCTTATCTTTACCCTTAGTTAAAACATACCCTCCTGCTCTACCTAGTTTATATGCTAGCTCGCAGTTAAGCTCTGTATTAGCTATTCCTCTTACTCCGTCAGTTCCAAAATATTTTCTCATTTTTAAAAAAACTCCTTCCAGCAATAAGACTCTAATATATCACAGTTTTATACTATGTTCAATACAGGTCTTTAGTTCATAATTGTTATTTTAATATGTTTCACAAAAAAAGACAATAGTATTTACACTATTGTCTCTTTTGTGTCATTAATTAAACAAACATGACATTTTCCGACTATGCAAGCGCTTCTTGAGATTTAACTGCTTCAGCACCTTTTAGTAAAGCTGCTTTGTTTAATGGAACAAATTTTTCTTTACTTGGCCCGAAAACTTTTTTAAATGCTTCTAATACAGAATCTACTTCCACACATTTATTTAATTCTAAGTATGCTCCTAACATTATCATGTTAGCAACTCTTGGATTTCCAAGTTCTAAAGCTAATTCATTAGCTTGTATGTAGTAAGTTTTTACGTCTGTTCTTTCAACTTTTTTCTCTATTAATGAACTGTTCACTAGTATTTTACCCCCAGGAACAACATCTTTTTCAAATTTATCAAGTGAAGGTAAGTTCATAACTATAGCACAAGTTGCATCATCAGTTATAACTGGTGATCCTACTGGAGTATCAGAAATTGTTACTGAACAGTTAGCAGTTCCTCCACGCATTTCTGGTCCATATGATGGTAACCATGAAACTTCCTTTTTCTCAAGCATTCCTGCATAAGTAAGTAATTGTCCCATAGACATAACACCTTGACCACCAAATCCTGCACATATTACTCTTTCTGTAGCCATATTACTTCGCCTCCTCAACTTTAACATCTTTAATATTTCCTATTGGATAGTATGGCATCATATTATCTCTTAGCCATTGTAATGAATCTTGAGGAGTTAATCCCCAGTTTGTAGGACAAGTTGATAATACTTCTACTATACCAAATCCTAATCCAGCTAATTGAACTTCAAAAGCTTTCTTTATAGCTTTTTTAGCTTTTCTTACATTAGCAGGAGTATCTACAGAAACTCTCTCTACAAATACAGCTCTATCTAAAGTTCCTAACATTTCAACCATTCTTATAGGAGCTCCTTGTAAGTTTATATCTCTTCCACTTTGAGCTGTAGTAGCTTTTTGACCTAATAAAGTTGTTGGAGCCATTTGGCCACCTGTCATACCATATATAGCATTATTTACAAATATTGTTGTAAATTTTTCTCCTCTTGCAGCAGCATGAACTATCTCAGCAGTTCCTATAGATGCTAAGTCTCCATCTCCTTGATAAGTAAATACTACTTTATCTGGATGAACTCTTTTTATACCTGTAGCAACAGCTGGTGCTCTACCATGAGAAGCCTCTTGCATGTCACAGTTAAAGTAATTGTATGCTAAAACTGAACATCCAACAGGAGCAACCCCTATAGTATCTCCTAATACATCTAATTCTTCTAATACTTCTCCTACTAATCTATGAATTATACCATGTGTACATCCTGGACAGTAGTGAGTTTGGTTATCTGTTAATCCTTGAGTTTTCTTGAATACAAGTGTCATTATCTAGCACCTCCCATAGCAACTTGTTGAGATTGTTCTACTATTTCTTTAGCTTTTGCAGCTATTTCTGCTGGTGATGGTATCATACCACCTGTTCTTCCATAGAAGTGAACAGGTAATCTACCTTCTATAGCTAGTCTAACATCCTCTACCATTTGTCCAGTACTCATTTCTACTGTTAATAAGTTCTTAGCTTCTGGTATTTGATTAAATGCTTCAAATGGGAATGGCCATAAAGTTTTAGGTCTTATAAGACCTGCTTTTATACCTTCTTCTCTTAAACTTTCTATTGTATTTTTAACGATTCTTGAAGTAGTTCCGTATGCTACGAATACTATTTCAGCATCCTCTGTTTTGTACATTTCATATGCAGTTTCATTTTTTTCTATTTCTTTATATTTAGCATCTAAATTTATACAGTGATCTTCTAGAGATTTTGGATCTAAGTATAAAGAGTTTATTATATTTGGTTTTCTCTCCATTTTAGTTCCAACACTAGCCCAAGTTTTTGGAGCTAATTCTCTTGTTTTAGGCTTATTAAATTCTACTGGTTCCATCATTTGACCTATCATACCATCTCCAACTACCATAACTGGAGTTCTATAAAAATCTGCAACTTCAAAAGCTTCCATTACCATGTCAACAGCTTCTTGAACAGTTGCTGGTGCATAAACTGGAGTTCTATAATCTCCATTTCCTCCACCTCTTGTTGACATAAAATAGTCAGATTGAGATGGTTGTATTCCTCCAAGTCCTGGACCACCTCTCATTATATTAACAACAACACATGGAAGCTCTGCTCCTGCTGCGTATGTTATACCTTCTTGTTTTAAAGCTATTCCTGGCGAAGATGAAGATGTCATAACTCTAGCACCTGCTCCTGCTGCTCCATAAACCATATTTATCGCAGATACTTCTGATTCTGCTTGAACAAAAGCTCCTCCATTTTTTGGTAGTTCTCTAGACATATATTCTGGTAACTCGTTTTGTGGTGTTATTGGATAACCAAAGAAATACTTACAGCCAGCTTCCATAGCTGCTTTCCCTATTGCTTCGTTACCCTTCATAAGTATCTTAGCCATTTTAATTCCCCCTTAAGTTTGTATTTAGTCTCTCTCTACTGTTATAACTGCATCTGGACACATAGTTGCACAGTTTGCACATCCTACGCATTTGTCCATATCAGAAACAGAAGCTGGATTATATCCTTTTTTGTTTATTGTAGCCTTGTCTATTTCTACAATCTTAACTGGACATGCTGAAACACAAAGTGCACACCCTTTACATAAGTCTTGGTCAAAAGTAACTTTTCCCTTAGCCATTTTAATTAGCCTCCTTGAACTGTATATATTTAAACCTCATTTTACATCCAACATTCTCTCATGTATAAATTTATTGGAAATACATCCCCATCTAAGTTTGTTGGAAGTTGAGGTATTAAGCTTTCTAAACAAGTAACATACTTTATTGGTATATTAGTTATATTTGAAACTTCTTTAACTAGTTCTTGTCCTTTTAGGATGTCTTCTATAGTAGTTTCTCTAACTAAATGTGTATTATTTATAAGTCCTGTTACTTTTAATTTTGATGAATTTTCTATAGCTCGAATATGATTTATCACATCACTCGTAGTTTGAGTTTGCTCTCTATTTGCATTAACCACGCAAAACATATCATAATCGTCTTTTTCTACAAGATGACTAAATCTACCTAAGACTCTAGCCCCTACATCATCTCCGCCTACATCAATTACATAATCATACGATTTATCTGTTAAAGGCGCTGTAACTTGTGCTGATACAGCTGGTAAATCTAATGAAGTTGCTTGTATTGAACTATCTATAGGCATTATATTTTTAGATTGTAAAAAATCTCTTTTTTCTCTAGTCCTAAAGTAAACGTTTACAATATCAAGATCTGATATCGCAACTTTAGCATCAGTAAGGTCTCTAAGCTTTGTTACATAATTCATAGAAAACTCACTTTTGCCACTACCATAATGACCTATAATGATTCTAATCCTCTTGTCATTTTTTATCATATAATCACCTTTTATAATGTATTAGCAGTAGCTAATTCTTTTCCATAAACTTTGGCTTCTTCTTCTTTATTTAGAACTCTAAGACCACCTTGAGCTAATGCTATCATTTCATCTTCCCCTGGGTAAACCTTTACCTCAGCTATAAATTTAACTTTATCAATTATCATGTTCGTAAACATATTTGAGTAAGCTATTCCTCCAGTTAATAAAACTGCATCTACATCTCCATTTAACACTGATGCACAAGCTCCTATCTCTTTAGCAACTTGATATGCCATTGCTTCATAAACTAATTTAGCTTTTTCATTTCCTTCAGCAATCATAGATTCTACTTCTCTACCATCATTAGTATTTAAGTATGCTACTAAACCTCCATTGCCTTTTATTCTTTTCTTTATATCATCAAGTGAATATTCTCCACTAAAACACATTTTTACTAAGTCTCCTACTGGAAGACCCCCACTTCTTTCTGGAGAAAAAGGACCTTCTCCATCTAAAGCATTTGCAACATCTATAACTGAACCTTTTTTATGAGCTCCAACTGAAATTCCTCCACCCATATGAGCAACTATAAAATTACAATCTTCATACTTCTTATCTAAATCTTTAGCAGCTCTTCTTGCAGTAGCTTTTTGATTTAGTGCGTGGAATATACTTTTTCTTGATATTTCTGGTATACCTGATATTCTTGCTACATCATGTAACTCGTCCACTACAACTGGATCTACTATATATGAATGAACTCCTACACTATCACCTATTTCTTTAGCTATTAAGCCTCCTAAGTTAGATGCATGTTCTCCTAACACTCCTACTTTTAAATCTTCCATCATATCTTCATCTACACTGTATGTACCACCTGTTATAGGTTTTAAAAGACCACCTCTACCTACTACAGCATTTAAATCTGATACTTTTATTCCACCTTCTAATAAAGCATCTTCTATAACCTTTTTTCTGAATTCAAATTGATCTGATATTTTTTCATATTGTCCAATTTCTTCTGATGAATGTCTTAATGTCTTTTCAAATAACAAGTTTTCATTTTCAAAAACTGCTATCTTAGTTGATGTTGATCCTGGATTTATCGTTAGTATTTTAAATAAATTTGCCATATTAAGCCCCCTGTATATTCATCTATTTAACTTTTGCAGCCATTAAAACTCCTAATGCTATAGAGTTCAGCTTAGTCTCTTCACTATCAGCTCTTGAAGTTAATATTATAGGTGCCTTAGCCCCTACTATAACTCCTGCATTTTTTGTTTCAGAGAAGAATACCAATGATTTATATAGTATATTTCCAGCTTCTATATCTGGAGCTAGTAATATATCTGCTTTTCCTGCTATCGGATGACTCATCCCTTTATGTTTTGCAGCTTCTTCTGAAACAGCGTTGTCTAAAGCAAACGGTCCCCCTACTATACATCCTTTTATATCTCCATTTGCACACATTTCTTCTAAATCCTTTGCATCTACAGTATCTTGCATCTTAGGATTTACTTTCTCTTTAGCACAAATAGCCGCTACTTTTGGATTTTCTATATCTAGTGCGTGCGCAACTACGCAAGCGTTTTCTATGATTTGTTTTTTACCTTGAAGATCTGGTGATAAGTTCATAGCAGCATCTGTTATAAAGAAAAGTCTATCATATCCTTTAACATCAAAAACAGCAACATGACTTAATATATTTCCTGTTCTTAATCCGACTTCTTTATTTAAAACTGCCTTTAATATTATTGATGTGTCCACTAACCCCTTCATTACCATATCTGCTTTACCTTCAGATACTAAACTAACCGCTTTTAAAGATGCTTGAGCTAAGTCTTTTTCATCTATTAACTCATATCCATCTAAATCTATATTTAATTCCTTCGCTATCTCTTTTGTTTTTTCTATATCTCCAACTAATATTGCATTAGCTATTCCCTCTTTTTTCGCCATATCAACAGCAATTAAAACTTCTTTATCTTGAGAGCAAGCAACTGATATGATTTTAGGCCCTCTTTCTTTTGCGTATTTTATTACATCATTAAAGCTTCTCAAAACGTCACCCCATTTTATTTAAGATATCTATGAAATTGTTTTCCTTCACATTTTTATCATATATCTAAAATAAAAAAGATGCAACAAAAATTATTTATTTAACTTACTAATTTTTGTTACATCCTCTTATTTTTCGCTATATTTCTACTATTTTAGGTTCTATTTGTACATCTTTAAAATCATATTTACTTTTGTATTTTATAGGGTATTTACCTTCACCTTGAGATGTATCCGCCATATCTATATATAATTGTATATCTTTTTGGCTTAAATCCTTTATCTCATCAGAATAACTAACTGTTATTTTTATGTTTTCTGGAATTTTACTTAAATCGACCTCTTTTCCAGTTTCACTTTCTTTTGAAACAATTTCTATATCAGATTTTGAAATTAGAAACTCACTTGTTATATTTTTATTTATGTTCAACTTGATACTTGAGATTTTATTTTTAATTTTTATATCTTTAGGTATATCCAACGCTACATCTATACTATTATTATTTTTCAAATCATTAGCAGTTATAGGTTTTGTGTTTATACCATTGATATTGTCTAGTGCTTCTTTCTTTCCTTCTATAGTTATATCCTTTGGATTTATAGAATAGTTTTCTAAATTAGATTGATTAGATACACTATCATCAAATACTAACTTAACTGGAACTACCTTTTCTTGTAGAAATTTTACTGTTGCTACAACAAAATTGTCATCTAATTTAACACCTTTAACCGCATCTCCATTAGCATCTACTGGAACTAATTTTAACTTAGTTGAAAAGTCTTTATATTTATCAGATGCATCTAAAGTAGCTTTGATACTAGTAACCTTATTAACAAGAGTTCTAGGTCCACTTACATCCACAGTCTTCTTATTTGTCTCTATATTATCAATATTAATTTTTGGTTCTCCTTCAACATCTACAGATATACTTCTTTTCTCATTCACTACTTTTTCTAAGTCTAATGTTATTACATTTGGCTTGATGTCATACTTATTTACACGTTCAGGTAAATTAGCTTGTAAATACACTACATTTTTTCCTTCTTTAGGATCATCTAACCTTCCATAAATGTATATGTTATCTCTATTTATAGGCCTTAAACTAGATAAGTTAGCTCTTATAGATATATCTGCAAGTAATTCCTCTTTTGGATATATTGTTAATCCTCTTTCCTCTAGTACACTCATGTTCGTAATTGTTACAGGTATATCACTAAATGTCCTAGTTTCTACTGGATCTTCTACTGTCATAACATATAACCATAGCACTAATGCACTTAGCAATGATATTAACTTTATTTTAGTATTATTTTTTAATCTATTTTTCATCTAAATATACCACCTTTTAAAAAGCCTTTTTCTTGATCTTGATCACTAGATTTTAAATTGCTTCGTAATATATTAGTTAATCTTTCTTTAGTCATATTTCTATATAATTTTCCTGACTTAGCTATTGATACTGCTCCTGTTTCTTCTGATACTATAAGTGATAAACAATCCGAAATTTCACTTACACCTATGGCTGCTCTATGTCTTGTCCCTAAATCTTTACTTAAGTCCTTACTTTCAGTAAGTGGTAAGAAGCATGCTGCAGCCTTAACTTTTCCATCTCTAATAACAACCGCCCCGTCATGAAGAGGTGTATTAGGTATAAATATATTTATTAATAACTGTCTAGATATCTCAGCATCAATTATAGTTCCAGTATTTATAACTTCCCCTATTCTAGTATCTCTTTCCATTATTATAAGGGCACCTATTTTTTGTCTTGATAATGAGTATAGACACTCAACTATTTCTTCTATATCTTTTTTAAGCTCATCCTCTGATATAGTATAATTATTTTTACCTAAAAAAGTAAATTTAGTTCTTCCTATATATTCAAGTCCAGATCTAAGCTCTGGTTGGAATATTATAAGGACTGCAATCAAACCTACTGTTAAAGTATTTTCTAACATCCAGTATAATGTATGTAAATTAAATATTTCACTGACTTTAGTCGCCACTAAAAGAAATAACATTCCTTTCAAAACTTGCTCTGCCCTAGTATCCTTTATAAAAGTATATACTTTATAAAATATATAGGTAACGATTGCTATATCTACTATGTCTGGTATATTTACATTACTTGCTAAACTAACAAAACCTTGCCAAAAAGAATCTATATTAAACACAGTATTTTCCTCCTGTTTATAATACTTAAATTGCTTACAATATGTATTATACTATATTAATCAAGCTATATTCAATTTATATATAAAATACTTTTTTAATATAAAAAAAAGAGCTTCACAAATGTGAAACTCCTTTTACGATTGGTGAGCGCACAGGGATTCGAACCCCGGACACACGCCTTAGAAGGGCGTTGCTCTATCCAGCTGAGCTATGCACCCACGTTATAGTGGAGCGGGAAACGAGATTCGAACTCGCGACTTCAACCTTGGCAAGGTTGCGCTCTACCACTGAACTATTCCCGCTTATTAAATTGGCGACCTGGAAGGGACTCGAACCCTCGACCTCCAGCGTGACAGGCTGGCATTCTAACCAGCTGAACTACCAGGCCGCATATATATGGTGGGATTAACAGGGCTCGAACCTGTGACCCCCTGCTTGTAAGGCAGGTGCTCTCCCAGCTGAGCTATAATCCCACGACTGGTGACCCATAGGGGAATCGAACCCCTGTTACCGCCGTGAAAGGGCGGTGTCTTGACCGCTTGACCAATGGGCCTTGTTTAAAACCTAGCTACGTCCTACTCTCCCAGGCAGCTTCCCACCAAGTACCATCGGCGCTAAAGAGCTTAACTTCTGTGTTCGGAATGGGAACAGGTGTATCCTCTTTGCTATAGTAACTAGATTAGAGTTAGTACTCTAAAAACTGAATAACATTTGTAAGATTAAATAATCTTGGTCAAGTCCTCGATCTATTAGTATCGGTAAGCTACATACATTGCTGCACTTACACCTCCGACCTATCAACCAGGTAGTCTTCCTGGGATCTTACCCTTACGGTGGGAAATCTTATCTTGAAGTTGGCTTCGCGCTTAGATGCTTTCAGCGCTTATCCATTCCGTACATAGCTACCCAGCCATGCCCTTGGCAGAACAACTGGTACACCAGAGGTACGTCCATCCCGGTCCTCTCGTACTAAGGACAGGTCTCCTCAAATTTCCTACGCCTGCGACGGATAGGGACCGAACTGTCTCACGACGTTCTGAACCCAGCTCGCGTACCACTTTAATGGGCGAACAGCCCAACCCTTGGGACCTACTACAGCCCCAGGATGTGATGAGCCGACATCGAGGTGCCAAACCTCCCCGTCGATGTGGACTCTTGGGGGAGATAAGCCTGTTATCCCCAGGGTAGCTTTTATCCGTTGAGCGATGGCCCTTCCATGCGGAACCACCGGATCACTAAGTCCGACTTTCGTCCTTGCTCGACCTGTATGTCTTGCAATCAAGCTCTCTTCTGCCTTTACACTCTACGCACGATTTCCGACCGTGCTGAGAGAACCTTTGAGCGCCTCCGTTACTCTTTGGGAGGCGACCGCCCCAGTCAAACTGCCCACCTGACAGTGTCCCAATACCTGATTCAAGGTATCTGGTTAGAATCTCAGTACTACAAGGGTGGTATCCCAAGGATAGCTCCACCGAGACTGGCGTCCCGATTTCATAGCCTCCCACCTATCCTGTACATGTAGCACCAAAATTCAATGTCAAGCTACAGTAAAGCTCCATGGGGTCTTTCCGTCCTGTCGCAGGTACCCGGCATCTTCACCGGGATTACAATTTCACCGAGTCTGTTGTTGAGACAGTGCCCAAATCGTTACGCCTTTCGTGCGGGTCGGAACTTACCCGACAAGGAATTTCGCTACCTTAGGACCGTTATAGTTACGGCCGCCGTTTACTGGGGCTTAAGTTCACTGCTTCGGATAAATCCTAACAGATCCCCTTAACCTTCCAGCACCGGGCAGGCGTCAGCTCCTATACATCGTCTTGCGACTTAGCAGAAACCTGTGTTTTTGGTAAACAGTCGCTTGGGCCTATTCTCTGCGGCCACCTCGGGCGTTAACCCTAACGTGGCACCCCTTCTCCCTAAGTTACGGGGTCATTTTGCCGAGTTCCTTAACAACAGTTCTCTCGCTGGCCTTAGGATACTCTCCTCACCCACCTGTGTCGGTTTGCGGTACGGGCACCTTTAATCTCGATAGAAACTTTTCTCGACAGTGTGAAATCAGCTACTTCGCTACTTAATTTCGCTCCCCATCGTACCCCAGCATTATCATGGCGGATTTGCCTGCCTTGACTGCCTCAGTACTTAGCCACACATAACCAACAGTGTGGTTAGCTTATCCTACTGTGTCATTCCATCTCTCAAACGATTATCGGTGGTACAGGAATCTCAACCTGTTGTCCATCACCTACGCCTTTCGGCCTCGGCTTAGGTCCCGACTAACCCAGGGCGGACGAACCTTCCCCTGGAAACCTTGGGTTTACGGCCCGTGGGATTCTCACCCACGTCTCGCTACTCATGCCAACATTCTCACTCCTATACTGTCCACACGTCCTTACGGTCATGCTTCAGCCTGCATAGGAAGCTCCCCTACCTATCATAAATGATATCGTAGCTTCGGTAGTAAGTTTTAGCCCCGGTAATCTTCGGCGCAGGATCACTCGACCAGTGAGCTATTACGCACTCTTTAAATGAGTGGCTGCTTCTAAGCCAACATCCTGGTTGTCTATGCAATCCCACATCCTTTACCACTTAACTTACATTTAGGGACCTTAGCTGACGATCTGGGCTGTTGCCCTCTCGACTATGAATCTTATTACCCACAGTCTGACTCCCAAGTATAAAATAACGGCATTCGGAGTTTGATAATCTTCGGTAAGCGCAATGCCCCCTAGGATATTCAGTGCTCTACCTCCGTATTTCTCAACCTTGAGGCTAGCCCTAAAGCTATTTCGGGGAGAACCAGCTATCTCCGAGCTCGATTGGAATTTCACCGCTATCCACAAGTCATCCCCGAGCTTTTCAACGCTCGTGGGTTCGGACCTCCACGAAATTTTACTTTCGCTTCATCCTGCTCATGGATAGGTCGCTCGGTTTCGGGTCTACGACAGCAAACTTAACGCCCATTTAAGACTCGCTTTCACTACGGCTCCATACCTTAAGTACTTAACCTAGCTTACTATCGTAACTCGTTGGCCCGTTCTACAAAAAGTACGCGGTCACACATATAAAGTGCTTCCACAGCTTGTAAGCGCAGGGTTTCAGGTTCTATTTCACTCCCCTCCCGGGGTTCTTTTCACCTTTCCCTCACGGTACTATGCGCTATCGGTCACTAAGTAGTATTTAGCCTTGGAGGATGGTCCCTCCTGCTTCCCACAGGGTTTCACGTGTCCCGTGGTACTCTGGATCATATCTAAAGAATTATCGTTTCAACTACGTGGCTATTACACTTTATAGCGGAGCTTTCCAACTCTCTTCGTTTACGATGACCTCTTGTTTGTGATATGTCCGCAACCCCAGCGAAGAAAACTTCACTGGTTTGGGCTGTTCCGCGTTCGCTCGCCGCTACTTACGGAATCGAATTTCTTTCTTTTCCTCCGGGTACTTAGATGTTTCAGTTCCCCGGGTTCCCCTCACTAAGCTATGTATTCACTTAATGATACTTAGACATTACTCTAAGTGAGTTTCCTCATTCGGAAATCTTCGGATCAAAGTTTACGTGCAACTCCCCGAAGCTTATCGCAGCTTATCGCGTCCTTCATCGGCTCTTAGTGCCAAGGCATCCGCCCTGCGCCCTTAATAACTTGACCAGTTATCAAAAGTGTTATTTTTTAAAGAGTTTTCTTCTCTTATATTGGTTTATTTAATCATCACTAAATGTTATGCAGTTTTCAAAGTACTAAAATATATCGCCAACGTCTATTCGCTAATACAGCTCATATCCCGTTGCTAAAAGTTCAATATGGTGGAGATGAGGAGGATCGAACTCCTGACCCCTTGCGTGCAAGGCAAGTGCTCTCCCAGCTGAGCTACACCCCCATATTCCCTTTTTCGACAAAAATATATTACCATTTTAATATAATTTCGTCAATATTTTTTAAGATTTTTTCAAAAAAAAATTGAAAAACTCTCAAAATTAAACAGTAGGCAATTACTCCTTAGAAAGGAGGTGATCCAGCCGCACCTTCCGATACGGCTACCTTGTTACGACTTCACCCCAGTCATTGGTTTCACCTTCGACGGCCGCTTCCTAAAAGGTTAGCTAACCGGCTTCGGGCGCCCCCAACTTCCATGGTGTGACGGGCGGTGTGTACAAGACCCGGGAACGCATTCACCGCAGCATTCTGATCTGCGATTACTAGTAACTCCAGCTTCATGTAGGCGAGTTTCAGCCTACAATCCGAACTGAGAATGGCTTTAAGGGATTAGCTCCACCTCGCGGCTTGGCAACCCTCTGTACCACCCATTGTAGCACGTGTGTAGCCCTAAGCATAAGGGGCATGATGATTTGACGTCATCCCCACCTTCCTCCGAGTTATCCTCGGCAGTCCCTCTAGAGTGCCCAACTTAATGCTGGCAACTAAAGGCAAGGGTTGCGCTCGTTGCGGGACTTAACCCAACATCTCACGACACGAGCTGACGACAACCATGCACCACCTGTCACCACTGTCCCCGAAGGGAAATCTCCGATTAGGGAGAGGTCAGTGGGATGTCAAGCTTAGGTAAGGTTCTTCGCGTTGCTTCGAATTAAACCACATGCTCCGCTACTTGTGCGGGTCCCCGTCAATTCCTTTGAGTTTCACTCTTGCGAGCGTACTTCCCAGGCGGAGTACTTAATGCGTTAGCTGCGGCACCGAGGGGGGTAACCCCCGACACCTAGTACTCATCGTTTACGGCGTGGACTACCAGGGTATCTAATCCTGTTTGCTCCCCACGCTTTCGTGCCTCAGTGTCAGTTACAGTCCAGAGAGCCGCCTTCGCTACTGGTATTCCTCCTAATATCTACGCATTTCACCGCTACACTAGGAATTCTACTCTCCTCTCCTGCACTCAAGTTCTCTAGTTTCAAAAGCTTACTACGGTTGAGCCGTAGCCTTTCACTTCTGACTTAAAAAACCACCTACGCACCCTTTACGCCCAGTAATTCCGGATAACGCTAGCCCCCTACGTATTACCGCGGCTGCTGGCACGTAGTTAGCCGGGGCTTCCTCCTCAAGTACCGTCATTATCTTCCTTGAGGACAGAGCTTTACGACCCGAAGGCCTTCATCGCTCACGCGGCGTTGCTGCATCAGGCTTTCGCCCATTGTGCAATATTCCCCACTGCTGCCTCCCGTAGGAGTCTGGACCGTGTCTCAGTTCCAGTGTGGCCGATCACCCTCTCAGGTCGGCTACTGATCGTTGCCTTGGTAAGCCATTACCTTACCAACTAGCTAATCAGACGCGGGTCCATCCTGTACCGCCGGAGCTTTGATACAAAAGTCATGCGACTTCCGTATGTTATCCCGTATTAGTATACCTTTCGGTATGTTATCCGTGTGTACAGGGCAGGTTACCCACGCGTTACTCACCCGTCCGCCGCTCTCTCCGAAGAGATCGCTCGACTTGCATGTGTTAGGCACGCCGCCAGCGTTCATCCTGAGCCAGGATCAAACTCTCAAATATAATTTAAAAAGTTGTCCATCGCTCAGCTAATCATTATCTGAATATCTGGCTTGGTTGTTTGTGTTTAATTCTTAAAAAAGAATTTTTATAATTAACCTACTGTTTAATTTTCAAAGTTCTTAAATATGTTTAAGTATATTTCTTAGATGGTAGCGGTAACAGGAGTCGAACCTGTGACCTTTCGGGTATGAACCGAACGCTCTAGCCAACTAAGCTATACCGCCACAGTTATATAAATGGTGCCCAGAGGCGGAATCGAACCACCGACACGGGGATTTTCAGTCCCCTGCTCTACCGACTGAGCTATCTGGGCATTTCTGGTGGGCCTAGCTGGACTCGAACCAGCGACCTCACGCTTATCAGGCGTGCGCTCTAACCACCTGAGCTATAGGCCCCCAATTGGTCGAGGTGGAGGGACTCGAACCCCCGGCCCCATGGTCCCAAACCATGTGCGCTACCAAACTGCGCTACACCTCGATATAATCTTATTTATATAATTGTTTTAGTGGCAGGGGTGGAGGGACTCGAACCCCCGGCGCACGGTTTTGGAGACCGACGCTCTACCAACTGAGCTACACCCCTATGCATTTTTTGGTGGACCTTCAGGGACTCGAACCCCGGACCTACCGGTTATGAGCCGGGCGCTCTAACCAACTGAGCTAAAGGTCCACTTTATTGGTCGAGGTGGAGGGACTCGAACCCCCGGCCCCATGGTCCCAAACCACGTGCGCTACCAAACTGCGCTACACCTCGACAATTACTGGCGGAGAAGGAGGGATTCGAACCCTCGCACCGGTTAACCCAGCCTAATCCCTTAGCAGGGGATCCTCTTGAGCCACTTGAGTACTTCTCCATATTAATTTGGCGGAGAGGGTGGGATTCGAACCCACGGCCCCTTTCGGAGTCACTGGTTTTCAAGACCAGCTCCTTAAACCACTCGGACACCTCTCCATTGGTGATCCATCCGCGACTCGAACGCGGGACACCCTGATTAAAAGTCAGGTGCTCTACCGACTGAGCTAATGGATCATTTTATTTACTTGGCAGGGGATGCAGGACTCGAACCTACGCATGTAGCAGTCAAAGTGCTATGCCTTACCGACTTGGCGAATCCCCTATAAATGTGGTGAGCGCACAGGGATTCGAACCCCGGACACACGCCTTAGAAGGGCGTTGCTCTATCCAGCTGAGCTATGCACCCACATTATATGTTGTTCTGGAGCGGGTGAAGGGGATCGAACCCTCACAGCCGGCTTGGAAGGCCGGAACTCTACCATTGAGCTACACCCGCATATTTAATTGGTGGAGGATGGTGGATTCGAACCACCGAAATCGTCGATAACAGATTTACAGTCTGCCCCCTTTGGCCGCTCGGGAAATCCTCCACGTTGGAGCTAGTGATAGGAATCGAACCTACAACCTGCTGATTACAAGTCAGCTGCTCTACCGTTGAGCCACACTAGCATATTGGCGGGAATAACAGGACTCGAACCTGTGACCCATTGATTAACAGTCAATTGCTCTACCAACTGAGCCATATTCCCACATATTTGATTATTTTGGCGACCTGGAAGGGACTCGAACCCTCGACCTCCAGCGTGACAGGCTGGCATTCTAACCAGCTGAACTACCAGGCCGCAATTTGGTGGGACTAACAGGGCTCGAACCTGTGACCCCCTGCTTGTAAGGCAGGTGCTCTCCCAGCTGAGCTATAGTCCCATATGTTTATTCTGGAGCGGGTGAAGGGGATCGAACCCTCACAGCCGGCTTGGAAGGCCGGAACTCTACCATTGAGCTACACCCGCATATTTAATTGGTGACCCATAGGGGAATCGAACCCCTGTTACCGCCGTGAAAGGGCGGTGTCTTGACCGCTTGACCAATGGGCCTTATATAATTTTAATGGTTGCGGAGGCAAGACTCGAACTTGCGACCTTCGGGTTATGAGCCCGACGAGCTGCCAACTGCTCCACCCCGCGATGTTTTTGTTAAAATGGTGCCGAAGACCGGAATCGAACCGGTACGAGAGGTAAGTCCCGCAGGATTTTAAGTCCTGTGCGTCTGCCAGTTCCGCCACTTCGGCACATCACCTAGCTACGTCCTACTCTCCCAGGCAGCTTCCCACCAAGTACCATCGGCGCTAAAGAGCTTAACTTCTGTGTTCGGAATGGGAACAGGTGTATCCTCTTTGCTGTAATAACTAGATTATGTTGTTCTGTTTTGAACAAGTATTATATTAACATTTTAATTAAAAAATGTCAATATATTTTTTAAAGATATTTAAGTAAAGTAATATCCTAGAGTTAGCACCCTGAAAACTGAATAACATTTATTAAGATTAAATAATCTTGGTCAAGTCCTCGATCTATTAGTATCGGTAAGCTACATACATTGCTGCACTTACACCTCCGACCTATCAACCAGGTAGTCTTCCTGGGATCTTACCCTTACGGTGGGAAATCTTATCTTGAAGTTGGCTTCGCGCTTAGATGCTTTCAGCGCTTATCCATTCCGTACATAGCTACCCAGCCATGCCCTTGGCAGAACAACTGGTACACCAGAGGTACGTCCATCCCGGTCCTCTCGTACTAAGGACAGGTCTCCTCAAATTTCCTACGCCTGCGACGGATAGGGACCGAACTGTCTCACGACGTTCTGAACCCAGCTCGCGTACCACTTTAATGGGCGAACAGCCCAACCCTTGGGACCTACTACAGCCCCAGGATGTGATGAGCCGACATCGAGGTGCCAAACCTCCCCGTCGATGTGGACTCTTGGGGGAGATAAGCCTGTTATCCCCAGGGTAGCTTTTATCCGTTGAGCGATGGCCCTTCCATGCGGAACCACCGGATCACTAAGTCCGACTTTCGTCCTTGCTCGACCTGTATGTCTTGCAATCAAGCTCTCTTCTGCCTTTACACTCTACGCACGATTTCCGACCGTGCTGAGAGAACCTTTGAGCGCCTCCGTTACTCTTTGGGAGGCGACCGCCCCAGTCAAACTGCCCACCTGACAGTGTCCCAATACCTGATTCAAGGTATCTGGTTAGAATCTCAGTACTACAAGGGTGGTATCCCAAGGATAGCTCCACCGAGACTGGCGTCCCGATTTCATAGCCTCCCACCTATCCTGTACATGTAGCACCAAAATTCAATGTCAAGCTACAGTAAAGCTCCATGGGGTCTTTCCGTCCTGTCGCAGGTACCCGGCATCTTCACCGGGATTACAATTTCACCGAGTCTGTTGTTGAGACAGTGCCCAAATCGTTACGCCTTTCGTGCGGGTCGGAACTTACCCGACAAGGAATTTCGCTACCTTAGGACCGTTATAGTTACGGCCGCCGTTTACTGGGGCTTAAGTTCACTGCTTCGGATAAATCCTAACAGATCCCCTTAACCTTCCAGCACCGGGCAGGCGTCAGCTCCTATACATCGTCTTGCGACTTAGCAGAAACCTGTGTTTTTGGTAAACAGTCGCTTGGGCCTATTCTCTGCGGCCACCTCGGGCGTTAACCCTAACGTGGCACCCCTTCTCCCTAAGTTACGGGGTCATTTTGCCGAGTTCCTTAACAACAGTTCTCTCGCTGGCCTTAGGATACTCTCCTCACCCACCTGTGTCGGTTTGCGGTACGGGCACCTTTAATCTCGATAGAAACTTTTCTCGACAGTGTGAAATCAGCTACTTCGCTACTTAATTTCGCTCCCCATCGTACCCCAGCATTATCATGGCGGATTTGCCTGCCTTGACTGCCTCAGTACTTAGCCACACATAACCAACAGTGTGGTTAGCTTATCCTACTGTGTCATTCCATCTCTCAAACGATTATCGGTGGTACAGGAATCTCAACCTGTTGTCCATCACCTACGCCTTTCGGCCTCGGCTTAGGTCCCGACTAACCCAGGGCGGACGAACCTTCCCCTGGAAACCTTGGGTTTACGGCCCGTGGGATTCTCACCCACGTCTCGCTACTCATGCCAACATTCTCACTCCTATACTGTCCACACGTCCTTACGGTCATGCTTCAGCCTGCATAGGAAGCTCCCCTACCTATCATAAATGATATCGTAGCTTCGGTAGTAAGTTTTAGCCCCGGTAATCTTCGGCGCAGGATCACTCGACCAGTGAGCTATTACGCACTCTTTAAATGAGTGGCTGCTTCTAAGCCAACATCCTGGTTGTCTATGCAATCCCACATCCTTTACCACTTAACTTACATTTAGGGACCTTAGCTGACGATCTGGGCTGTTGCCCTCTCGACTATGAATCTTATTACCCACAGTCTGACTCCCAAGTATAAAATAACGGCATTCGGAGTTTGATAATCTTCGGTAAGCGCAATGCCCCCTAGGATATTCAGTGCTCTACCTCCGTATTTCTCAACCTTGAGGCTAGCCCTAAAGCTATTTCGGGGAGAACCAGCTATCTCCGAGCTCGATTGGAATTTCACCGCTATCCACAAGTCATCCCCGAGCTTTTCAACGCTCGTGGGTTCGGACCTCCACGAAATTTTACTTTCGCTTCATCCTGCTCATGGATAGGTCGCTCGGTTTCGGGTCTACGACAGCAAACTTAACGCCCATTTAAGACTCGCTTTCACTACGGCTCCATACCTTAAGTACTTAACCTAGCTTACTATCGTAACTCGTTGGCCCGTTCTACAAAAAGTACGCGGTCACACATATAAAGTGCTTCCACAGCTTGTAAGCGCAGGGTTTCAGGTTCTATTTCACTCCCCTCCCGGGGTTCTTTTCACCTTTCCCTCACGGTACTATGCGCTATCGGTCACTAAGTAGTATTTAGCCTTGGAGGATGGTCCCTCCTGCTTCCCACAGGGTTTCACGTGTCCCGTGGTACTCTGGATCACATCTAAAGTCTTCTCGTTTCAACTACGTGGCTATTACACTTTATAGCGGAGCTTTCCAACTCTCTTCGTTTACGATACCTCTTTGTTGATGATGTGTCCGCAACCCCAGCGAAGAAAACTTCACTGGTTTGGGCTATTCCGCGTTCGCTCGCCGCTACTTACGGAATCGAATTTCTTTCTTTTCCTCCGGGTACTTAGATGTTTCAGTTCCCCGGGTTCCCCTCACTAAGCTATGTATTCACTTAATGATACTTAGACATTACTCTAAGTGAGTTTCCTCATTCGGAAATCTTCGGATCAAAGTTTACGTGCAACTCCCCGAAGCTTATCGCAGCTTATCGCGTCCTTCATCGGCTCTTAGTGCCAAGGCATCCGCCCTGCGCCCTTAATAACTTGACCAGTTATTAAAAGTGTTATTTTTTGAAGAGTTTTCTTCTCTTATAATTGGTTTATTTAATCATCACTAAATGTTATGCAGTTTTCAAAGTACTAAAGTACAATTAAGTACTAATTTTGAGAACAATAAGCTCTCAAAATTAAACAGTAGGCAATTACTCCTTAGAAAGGAGGTGATCCAGCCGCACCTTCCGATACGGCTACCTTGTTACGACTTCACCCCAGTCATTGGTTTCACCTTCGACGGCCGCTTCCTAAAAGGTTAGCTAACCGGCTTCGGGCGCCCCCAACTTCCATGGTGTGACGGGCGGTGTGTACAAGACCCGGGAACGCATTCACCGCAGCATTCTGATCTGCGATTACTAGTAACTCCAGCTTCATGTAGGCGAGTTTCAGCCTACAATCCGAACTGAGAATGGCTTTAAGGGATTAGCTCCACCTCGCGGCTTGGCAACCCTCTGTACCACCCATTGTAGCACGTGTGTAGCCCTAAGCATAAGGGGCATGATGATTTGACGTCATCCCCACCTTCCTCCGAGTTATCCTCGGCAGTCCCTCTAGAGTGCCCAACTTAATGCTGGCAACTAAAGGCAAGGGTTGCGCTCGTTGCGGGACTTAACCCAACATCTCACGACACGAGCTGACGACAACCATGCACCACCTGTCACCACTGTCCCCGAAGGGAAATCTCCGATTAGGGAGAGGTCAGTGGGATGTCAAGCTTAGGTAAGGTTCTTCGCGTTGCTTCGAATTAAACCACATGCTCCGCTACTTGTGCGGGTCCCCGTCAATTCCTTTGAGTTTCACTCTTGCGAGCGTACTTCCCAGGCGGAGTACTTAATGCGTTAGCTGCGGCACCGAGGGGGGTAACCCCCGACACCTAGTACTCATCGTTTACGGCGTGGACTACCAGGGTATCTAATCCTGTTTGCTCCCCACGCTTTCGTGCCTCAGTGTCAGTTACAGTCCAGAGAGCCGCCTTCGCTACTGGTATTCCTCCTAATATCTACGCATTTCACCGCTACACTAGGAATTCTACTCTCCTCTCCTGCACTCAAGTTCTCTAGTTTCAAAAGCTTACTACGGTTGAGCCGTAGCCTTTCACTTCTGACTTAAAAAACCACCTACGCACCCTTTACGCCCAGTAATTCCGGATAACGCTAGCCCCCTACGTATTACCGCGGCTGCTGGCACGTAGTTAGCCGGGGCTTCCTCCTCAAGTACCGTCATTATCTTCCTTGAGGACAGAGCTTTACGACCCGAAGGCCTTCATCGCTCACGCGGCGTTGCTGCATCAGGCTTTCGCCCATTGTGCAATATTCCCCACTGCTGCCTCCCGTAGGAGTCTGGACCGTGTCTCAGTTCCAGTGTGGCCGATCACCCTCTCAGGTCGGCTACTGATCGTTGCCTTGGTAAGCCATTACCTTACCAACTAGCTAATCAGACGCGGGTCCATCCTGTACCGCCGGAGCTTTGATATAAAAGCCATGCGACTTTCGTATGTTATCCCGTATTAGTATACCTTTCGGTATATTATCCGTGTGTACAGGGCAGGTTACCCACGCGTTACTCACCCGTCCGCCGCTCTCTCCGAAGAGATCGCTCGACTTGCATGTGTTAGGCACGCCGCCAGCGTTCATCCTGAGCCAGGATCAAACTCTCAAATATAATTTAAAAAGTTGTCCATCGCTCAGCTAATCATTATCTGAATATCTGGCTTGGTTGTTTGTGTTTAATTCTTTAAAAAAGAATTTTTATAATTAACCTACTGTTTAATTTTCAAAGTTCATTTTTTCTTTTGTGTTTCGTCCGTTTCTTAAGGACAAGTAATACTATATCACCTTTATTAAATACCGTCAACACTTTTTATAATTTTTTTTAAATTATTTTGCAATTTTTTCTTGATAATATTCTCTACTTCTTTTAACCCTAGTATTTGCAACCCTCTTACCTTTAGTATTCGCATTAATTTTTTTAGATTTACTCCTATTAAAATCTCTTATAATTTCTGAACTTATATGAATCATAACTTGTACAACTAATCCCATAACAGATAAAAGGCACATCCAATTAATTAAATTTTTCATATCAAATCCTCCTAAATTTTTATTAATACTTACTTCTAAATTTTTATTCCATTTTCCTTTATATACTTTTCATCATTACTTCTCATTTTCTAATATTATCTTTCAGTTTTTTTCAGCATTTAATATTTGTTCTCAAAATTATATATCACTATTAATTTTTTACTGTTGAATTAAACATAAAAAAACCTTTCTAAAATATTATTTAGAAAGGTTCTAATCTATTATTTACTCTTCTATTTCATCTGCAGAGTTTTCTTTTATAGGTTTCATTGTAGGGAATAATATAACGTCTCTTATAGATGGAGCGTTTGTTAATAACATAATAACTCTATCTATTCCTATTCCTAGCCCACCTGTTGGAGGTAGCCCTACTTCTAGTGCATTTACAAAATCTTCGTCCATATCACAAGCTTCATCGTCACCTAATTCTTTCTTTCTTAATTGATCCATAAATCTTCCTTTTTGATCTATAGGGTCATTAAGTTCAGAGAAAGCATTTGCTAACTCCCACTTATTAGCGAAAGCTTCAAATCTATCTGTTCTTCTCGGATCCTCTACGTTTCTCTTAGCAAGTGGAGAAACTTCTACTGGATGATGAGTTATAAATGTAGGTTGAATTAACTTATCTTCACCAAATTCTTCGAATAAAGCGTTGATAACTTCTCCTCTTCTCATACCAGGAGTTATTTCTATACCTTTTTCTTTAGCTACTTCTAATGCTTCTTCATCAGTATCTATAGTAGCGAAGTCTACTCCAGCATACTCTTTTACACATTCTTCCATAGTCATTCTTCTCCATGGAGGTGTAAAGTCTATTTCTGTTCCTTGATAATCTATTTTCATGCTTCCAGTTGCAGCTTCAGCCATATGAGCTATTACATTTTCAGCTATTTCCATCATATCTGTATAATCTGCATATGCTTGGTATAATTCTATAGCAGTATACTCAGGGTTATGTTTAATTGACATACCTTCATTTCTAAACATTCTTCCCATTTCATACACCTTATCAAACCCACCAACTATAAGTCTCTTTAAGTATAATTCGTTAGCTATTCTTAAATACATTGGTATATCTAATGTGTTATGATGAGTTATAAATGGTCTAGCATTCGCTCCACCAGCTATAGTATTTAATATAGGAGTCTCAACTTCTAAGAATCCTCTTTCATCTAAATAAGATCTTAAAGCTTTCATAGCTTTAGTTCTTGTAACGAAAGCATCTTTAACTTCTGGGTTAACTATTAAATCAACATATCTTTGTCTGTATCTTAAATCTTGATCTTTTAATCCATGGTATTTTTCTGGAAGAACTTGAAGAGACTTAGTTAATAATTTTACATCATTAGCTTTTATAGATATCTCTTCTTTCTTAGTTTTAAATACTTCTCCTTCGATACCTATTATGTCACCTATATCATATGTAGAGAACACAGCATATTCTTCTTCACCTATTCTATCTAATCTTACATAACACTGTATTCTTCCTTCTTGATCTTGTATGTCTATAAATCCAGCTTTACCTTGTATTCTCTTACTCATTATACGTCCAGCTAGTTTAACAACCTTACCTTCAAAAGTTTCAAAGTCATTCTTTATATCTGTAGAACAGTTAGTTCTATCATATCTACTTATATGGAATGGATTTCTTCCCATCTCTTGTAATTTAGCTAATTTTTCTCTTCTTACTTTAAGCACTTCTGTAAGTTCTTCTTTAGCTTGATCATTAACGTTTTGTTGATCATTATTCATTTGTATACCTCCAGATTATCTTCTTATTTCTAATATCTCGAATTTAGCAATACCATCAGGAACTTGAACATCTACTACTTCTCCTTTAGCTCTACCTAAAAGAGCTTTTCCTACAGGTGATTCGTTAGATATTTTACCTTCATATGGATCAGCTTCTGCAGAACCAACTATTGTGTATTCTACTTCTTCTTCGAACTCCATATCATTAACTTTTACTATAGATCCTATAGTAACTATATTTGAATCTATTTTAGATTCATCTATTATAACTGCTTTTCTAAGCATATTTTCAAGCTTCATTATTCTTTCTTCAACTTGTGCTTGCTCATTTTTAGCTTCGTCGTATTCAGCATTCTCTGATATATCTCCGAAAGATATAGCTACCTTTATTCTCTCTGCAACTTCTCTTCTTCTTACTGATTTCAGATGCTCAACCTCATCTTCTAGTTTTTGATGTCCTTCTTGAGTTAATAATATTTCCTTATTATCTTCCATAACCCCTACAACTCCTTCTCTTTGATTTTTATTTAACATTAAACAAAATTAATTTTATATCTTATACTATTTATGCGCTATATTATAAATTACTATCATCCTTATGTCAAGGAGTGTGATAAGTAGTCACATAGCTTGTTTACTACTTCTTCATAGCTTTCTATTTTGTTAATTTCATCTCTTAATCTAGCTGAACCTCTAAGCCCTTTTAAGTACCATGCAATATGCTTTCTCATTTCTCTTACAGCTACATATTCTCCGTGTTCATCTATTGCTAATTTAAGATGTTTTAAAGCTGTATTTATTTTTTCTTCACCTGTAGGCTCCGGTAAAATTTCTCCTGTTTTCATATAATGGTTTATTCTTTTGAATATCCATGGGTTACCTTGAGCTCCCCTACCTATCATTATAGCATCACAATTAGTCTTATTTATCATATTTATAGCATCTTCAACTTCAAAAACGTCTCCATTACCTATTACAGGTATGTTTATACTTTCTTTTATTTTAGCTATTATATCCCAGTCTGCTTTTCCTGAGTAATACTGTTCTCTAGTTCTTCCATGTATAGCCAACGCACTTATCCCAGAAGCTTCTGCGATTTTAGCTATTTCAACTGCATTTATATTATTGTCATCCCAGCCTTTTCTAATCTTTAAAGTAACAGGTTTTTTAGAGTTCTTTACAACAGACTTTAAAACTTCTTCAGCTAACTTAGGATTTTTCATAAGAGCTGATCCATCTCCATTTTTTATAACCTTAGGAGCTGGACATCCCATGTTTATATCTAGTATTTCATTAGGGTATTCATTTAGTATTTCTGCTGCTCCTCCCATAAAAGCTGGATCCGAACCAAAAATTTGCACTGCTACCGGATGTTCTTCCTCTTCTATTTTAAGCATTTTTTTCGTGTTTTGATCATCATAACAAAGCGCTTTTGCATTTATCATCTCTGTGTATAACATTCCACAGTCTTGTTCTTTACATATAAGTCTAAAAGGTAAATCTGTTACTCCTGCCATAGGAGATAAAAATACTTTATTGTCTAACGTAACATTTCCTATTTTCATATACGGTCTCCTTTATTAATATATTTTATTATAAATATACCCAATTTATTTAATAATCTTATCATAAAAAAGGAACTGGATGTAAAATCCAATTCCCTGTTACTATTCTTTATTTTTATTGTAAATAATTTTTAATCCCTCTAGGGTTAAATTTTTATCTACACAATCTATACTATCAGTTTCTGATGCTATCAATGATGAAAGTCCTCCAGTAGCTATTACTTTTATATCGTCATTTCCTAATTCCTTTTTCATCATAGCTATAATCTTGTCTACTAATCCTACATATCCATATATTATCCCCGATTGCATAGCTGAAACTGTATTTTTACAAATTGTCATTCCAGGTTTTAACAGTTCAACTCTAGGAAGTTTTGATGCTCTTTGGAATAAAGCTTCACTTGATATCTTTATACCCGGCGCTATAGTTCCACCTAAGTATTCTCCCTTTTCTGATATTGCACAAAATGTTGTAGCTGTTCCAAAATCTATTATTATCATCGGTGATTTATATTTTTCTATAGCAGCCACAGCATTTACTATCCTATCCGCTCCTACTTGTTTAGGGTTATCATATTTAATATTTAATCCTGTTTTTATACCAGGTCCAACTATTAAAGGTTGTTTATTGAAATATTTCACACAGAAATTTTCAAGTGAATGCATAACATTAGGTACAACTGATGATATTATTATATCTTTTATTGAATTTTTGTCTACATTATCATATTGAAATAAATTATTTATTAACATCCCATATTCATCAGATGTTTTTGCTTTATCCGTACTAATTCTCCAATAATTTTTTAACTCTGTTCCCTCATATATACCTAAGACCATGTTTGTATTACCAACGTCAAATACTAAAAGCATCTACTCTAACCTTCTTTCTATTTTTTGCTTTTCTTTAGTATAGCTACAACTCCTGATACTACTAAAGCTCCAATTATAGCTTCGGGGATTCCATTAGTAGTAGCAATACCTAATATTACAGCTCCAGCCGTGGATGTGTCTCCTCCTATAGCTTCTACGTATCTTTGTGCATATAAGAAATATACCATTCCTAAAACACCAAATGTATTTATAAGAGAACCTATCAGTCCTGAAAAAGCACCTGCAACTGATGTTTTTTTCATTATTTTAAACACACCTTTATATACATAGAATGACACAATTCCCATTATAACTCTAGGTAGTATAGATATAAAAGGATTCATAAATACAAATGAAGTTGGTTTTGGCATTGTAATAGCTCTTATAAAGCTTGTAAATCCAAAAATCAATCCTATTATTCCACCTACCACAGGCCCTTCTATTATAGAACCTATTATTACAGGTATATGCATTATAGTTGCATCAATGGGTCCAATTGGTATAAATCCTAAAGGTGTCATTGATAGCATTATCGATATGGCAGATAACATACCTATTATCGCCATTTGTCTAACATTTATTTTCTTTCTTGTTTGAACCTGTGTTTTCATCATAAAATATACCTCCGTTCCAGCTCTTTATAGATGCCGGACTTTTTGTTTTTAACTAATCAATTATCTATACAATAAATCAGTCAGGCTCCTATTTTTTTATGGATGCCAGCTGCAACAAAACAATTTTATCAATATGAAATAACATTGTCAATAATTCTTATTTCAAATTAATTTCATTATACGATAGTATGTTATTAGTTTTTGAGGCATTTTTTATTGCGTTTATTACACTTTTTTCCACTACTTCACTTGCAATTGAACCTAATAATGTTATATCTGTTTCAACTTCGCCAGTTGCTAATGTAAATATAGTATCTCCATCATGAGGGGTATGTATAGGGAATATAGATTTAGCAAAACCATTATGAGCCATTTGTGATATTTTTTTACATTCAGCTTTTGATAATTTAGCATTTGTTATAACTGCACCTATAGTAGTATTGTCTATATTAAAACCACCTTTATTAACACCTTTCTTCATTAAATCATAAGTATTTAAAAAATCAGTTTTATCATCATTTAAAACACCAGCTATAACTTGTCCATTTTCATATACATCACCAAATGCATTCACAGCTATAATCGCAGAAACCACCAATCCATTGTCTAATTTAATTGAATAACTTCCTATACCTCCCTTTGTACAAAACTCACTTCCTCTTATCTTTCCAACTGTAGCTCCACATCCAGCACCATAATTTCCTTGCTTAAGTTCAATATTATTAGCTACTTGGCAAGCTTTATATCCCATTTCTATATTTGGTCTACATTTAGGATCGCCTACTCCTAAATCAAATAAAACCGCACCAGTAACTATAGGAACTTTTGCTACTTCAACATCAAACCCTATTCCTTTTTCTTCTAGATATCTACTAACCCCACATGTAGATTCCAGTCCAAATGCAGAACCTCCTGATAACACAATAGCATGGACTTTCTGAACCATATTTATAGGATCTAATAAATCAGTTTCTCTAGTTCCTGGAGCTGAACCTCTAACATCAACTCCACAAACCCCTCCATCTTCACATATAATAACGGTGCACCCTGTTAATCCTTCTTTATCCTCTACCTGTCCAACTTTTATACCTTTTACGTCTAAAATATTATTAAACATACCCATGTTCTCCTCTTATAGAAACTTCTCCAGATATAATTTCTTTTAATTTTCCATTTTTATCTTTAACTACTAAGTCTCCATTTTCATTTATATCTATACAAGTAACCTGTTCTTTAACATTATTTTTTATGGTATATATTTCTTTACCTATAATCGCAGAACAATTTTTGCATACATCTAGAGTAGAACTTTTATCATTTTCATTTATATACGAATTATACTTTAATTCAAATTCACTAAGTATATTTCTAACAATATCAACTCTTGATATTTCATATCCTTCTCTTTGTATTGATGTTGCAATATTCCCTATCTCTTCAGGAAAATTAATAGTTTTTACATTTATTCCAATACCTACCACAATATAATTAACTCTCTCAATCTCCGCTGAAAGCTCTGTTAGTATCCCACAAGTTTTCTTTCCATTTAATATAATATCATTAGGCCATTTTATAGTAGCGTCTACACCTAAGTTTCTTAGTGCTTTAACTATACTCGCTCCAGCAACTAAAGTTATAAAGGGAGCATCCATAGGAAGTATATTCGGCTTTAGAATTATGCTCATCCATATTCCTTCATGTTTTTCAGAGTGCCAACACTTTCCTAATCTACCTCTTCCACTTACTTGTTCTTCACTTAAAATCACAGTTCCATCTATAGCTTCGTTAGCTATTGACTTAGCATAGTTATTTGTAGAATCTATAGAATCAAAATGTATTATTTCTTTTCCTATGAACTTAGTTTTAAGATTATGTAGTATGTTTTCTTTACTTAAAATATCATTTGGTGATTCTTTTAATCTGTACCCTTTTTTATTAACCGACTCTATTTCATATCCTTGTTCTTTTAAAACATTAATATGCTTCCATACAGCTGTTCTAGAAATTCCTAATTGTTTTGAAATTTCTTCTCCTGATATAAATTCTAAATCACTATTTAATAATAAATTAACAATTTTTTCTCTCAAAATAACACCTCTATCTAATTAATAATTAAAGTAAAGGCTAGGGAAAACCCTAGCCTCATTTTTTATTACTCATCTATTTGATCTTTGTCATTATCTACATTATTGTTATTGTTAGCATCTACATCCTGAATTTCATCTTTCTTTGTCTCTTTAAAATCAACTTCAATAGCATCTTCTTTATTGATAGTTTCTTCTGTTGCAGCATTTTCTAATTTAGGATCTAATGATAACTCTTTATTAAATGCTTTTATAAACTGATCTGCATCTAATGTTTCGTATATTAATAACGCTTGAGCTACATATTCTAATCTATCCATATTATCAGTTAATAATTGTTTAGTGTTTTTATAAGCCACATTAACGATGTCTTTTATTTCTTTATCTATTTCAAATGCAACTTCTTCAGAATAGTTTCTCTTGCTACCTATACTATTTCCTAAGAATACTTCTTCTTCTCCATCTCCAAATGTCATAGGTCCTAATTTAGAACTCATTCCATATTTTGTAACCATTTGTCTAGCAGTTGCTGAAACTCTTTCTAAATCGTTTGAAGCTCCTGTAGATATATCATCTAAAGTTAACTCTTCTGCAACTCTACCACCAAGTAAAACAATTATGTTTTCTCTCATTTCATTCTTAGTAGCATAGAATTTGTCTTCAACTGGAAGTTGCATTGTAAATCCACCAGCTCTTCCTCTAGGAACAATTGTTACTTGATGGACAGGACTTACATGTTTAAGAACATGTGCACATACAGCATGACCTGCTTCATGATACGCTGTTAACTTTCTTTCTGGTTCACTTATAACTCTAGATTTTTTAGCAACACCTGCTATTACCTTAGTTATAGCTTCCTCTATAGTTTCCATATGGATTTTCTTTTCTCTTTTTCTAGCTGTAAGTATAGCAGCTTCATTCATTAAGTTTTCTATATCTGCAGGTGTGAATCCTGGAGTTCTTCTTGCAAGAACTTCAATCTTAACATCCTCAGCTAACGGTTTATTCTTAGAATGAACCTTAAATATAGCTTCTCTACCTTTTACATCCGGTGCTCCTACAACCACTTGTCTATCAAATCTACCAGGTCTTAAAAGTGCTGGGTCTAATATATCAGGTCTATTTGTTGCAGCCATTATTATTATACCTTGGTTAACACCAAATCCATCCATTTCAACTAGTAATTGGTTAAGAGTTTGCTCTCTTTCATCATGGCCTCCACCAAGACCTGCACCCCTTTTTCTACCAACCGCATCAATCTCATCTATAAATATTATAGCTGGAGCATTTTTCTTTGCGTCTTCAAATAGAGATCTAACCCTTGAAGCTCCTACCCCAACAAACATTTCAACGAAATCTGATCCACTTATACTAAAGAATGGAACTCCCGCTTCTCCTGCAACTGCTCTTGATAAATATGTTTTACCAGTCCCTGGAGGTCCAACCATTAATATACCTTTAGGTATTCTAGCTCCTAAATCAATATATTTTTTCGGGTTTTTCAAGAAATCAACAACTTCTTGTAAGTCCTCTTTTTCTTCATTAAGTCCTGCTACGTCTTTAAATGTAACTCTTGTTTTATCATCATCCTTATGAACTTTTGCTTTTGATTTTCCAAAGTTCATAACTTTTCCGCCTCCACCTTGAGACTGATTCATAAATACAAACCATAGTATTAATACAAAGAAAAGCATAAGTAGCGATGGTATTATATCAAAGAACCAAGGAGTTGTTGGTTTTGGTGCCCCAATTAATTGTAATTTACCTTCGTTAGCTTGTTTTAATAATTGATCTGCAAGCTTTTCTGATTGAATCTCTTGTGGTATGTATGTTTTAAACTTTTTATTCGTACTCTTTATAGTTCCCTCTATAACCGTGTCTTCTACAATCTTTATACTAGATATGTTTTCTTTCATAAGTTCTCTGTAGACACTTGAAAACTTCATTTCTTCTACTTTCTCTGTTGGACTACCTGAGAACTGTACTATCCCCACGATAATTATAAATATAAGTAGATAGAAACCTGCTCCCTTTAAAATCTTATTCAAAAGAAGCCCTCCTTTCGTAAGTTGTTTTAATTTATAGTTTCTTAAAGGTAATCTTTAAGACTTCTTTTGTATTTGCATCAATTTTATAATTTTCACTAATCTTATAATCTCCAACACAAACTACTTCTTCATTATCTACCAACACAGGAATTTTACTTCTTTCTTCCCTAGGTATCTTCAAATCTATGAATAAACTTTTTAATTTCTTGCTTCCTCCAGCAAGTTTTATTTTATCCCCAGATTCTCTATTTCTTACTACTATCCCTCCTTTAAATTTATCTAAGTCAAATCCTTTAGAGGATTTATCAGCTTTCATACTTTTAAATCTTTCAACACTCATTGTTTTAGTTTCTATAAAGACTCCAGTCTCTTTTATTTTTATAACTCCATCTTTAGGAACGTTATAATTAAATTCGAAATCTTCATATGTTATTTCTTCATTTGTAAATAATATACTATCATTGTTTCTATATACAAACAAACCTCTAGGTAAAACTAATTTTTTATTTATTTTATCTTCATTCTCTAAATCAAATACATCTTCTATATGCTTTTGATCTACAAAATTAGTATCTCCTAAAATATACTTAATAGAATTTCTAATTATTCTACTTTTTATTGCTTTGTGTAAATCCATATATTTATCTAATATGATTTCAACACTTGTATTATTATTTAATTTTGAAACCTCTTTAAACTTTTTATTTCCTTCTTCTTCAATATAATCATTATCTAGCTTTAAGTTATTACCCATCCTACATATAGATTCAATCACATTAGTATTAAAATTTTCTTGCATATAAGGAATTAAATCTAATCTTATTTTATTTCTAGTATATATGTTTTCTAAATTTGTACTATCTATTCTCGGATTTAAATTATATTCTTCACAATATGCTTCTATACTACTTCTTTCTATATCAAGAATAGGTCTAATTATAGTTTCATCTCTCTTATATTCAATACCTTTTAATCCTTGTAATCCAGTGCCTCTCATCATTCTCATAAGAATAGTTTCAGCTTGATCGTTTAAGTTATGTCCTATTGCTATTTTATTTGATTTAGTTTTTTGTTTTATCTCATAAAACATTTCATATCTTAATTTTCTAGCACCTTCTTCTATTGATAATCCATTTTTTTTGCAATATTCAGGCACATTTATTGATTTAACAAAAAATTTAACACCTAAACTATCACATAATTGAGATATATACATAACATCCTTTTGTGCTTCTATACCTCTTATTTGGTGATTTAAGTGTGCTGCATATATGGAAATATCGTATTCTTCCTCTAGTTGCTTTAATATATGCAATAAACACACAGAGTCTGGTCCTCCTGATAGACCTAATACTATTTTATCACCCTTTTGTAATAAATTATATTTATTTATAGTACTTCGTACTCTATCTACTATCATAAATCATACCTCTTATACTTAGTTTTTTGACTCAAGTATACTTTCTATAAAAACTTCTTAAATCCTTGTATAAATTATTTTATTTTAAAACCTTGTTAAATAATATAATACCAAATAAATTAATCCAGGGGTAGTTTTTTTACATACATTTAATTCCATCAATACAAAATTCACATTACTTAAATATAATTAAAATAATATCATACAATAAGAGTATAAAATACCATTTTACAAAATTAATTTTTATTAAGTAAGGAGTAATCAAAATGAAAAAAATTTTATCAGTTTTAATTACATCATTTGTATTTGTATCTTTTATTTCAATTAATTCCCATTGTTTAGAAAACACACAGGTCGATAAAAAGACTGCTTATATTACATTTGACGATGGTCCAAATAAAAATACTCCTGAAATATTAGATTTATTAAGCAAGTATAATATGAAAGCAACTTTTTTTGTCTTAGAAGATAGAATAACCTTATATCCCGACATCGTCAATAGGATGCTTAGAGAAGGTCATTCAATAGGCTTGCATGGTCAAAGCCATGAAAAAGCAGTATTTTATTCTTCTGGTTCATCTGCTTTAAACGAAATTAATAATACAAGACATACACTGAAAGATTTAACAGGTTACGATACTAAACTAGTCAGAGTCCCTTATGGTAGCAAACCCTACCTAACAAAAAATCAATACGATAGTTTAGTCAACTCTGGTTATAATCTTTGGGATTGGAGCATAGATAGCACAGATACACATAAAAATGCAACTGTATCATCTATAGTTTCTAACACTAAAAACTACTTAAGTGAATCTGGAAACTCAGTTATTTTGTTTCATGACAAACAAACAACTGTAAAAGCTTTACCTAGTGTATTGGAGTATTTAAAAAATAATAATTATGAAATTAAAGTCATAGACCAAAATCAAACTCCAATGAATTGGTGGAATAGAAATTTCTATTAATTTTAAAAGCTGACTAATTATTAGTCAGCTTTTAATTAAGCTCCTCCGCGTTTATACTCACTTTATTTATTCCTTCAAACAATCCAGCTATACACATATTATACTCTATATTTAACTGTATAGATTTATTTAATTTGTTTATTTCTAGTTTTTGAGTATTTATTTTTATATCAAATAATCCTTGAGGAGTTCTATATTTAGTTATTGTCTCTGATCCTTGAACAAACTTCATATCTGATTTAACAGCTCCAAATCTTTTTATAAAAACTTCATTTTCTGAAATTTTTATCGTAGTTGTTACATGAACGGACCCCTCTTCTAATTCTTCTTTATACACTATATATATATCATTATTTTTCTCATACATACTTCCTTTAGATGTAACTTCTATTAAATCTTCATTACCTAAATTATCGTATTGTTTTGTATGCATAGATATATTTACATCTATCATATTTAACCTCCATAGTAATATAAACCTTAGGTTAAATCCACCTAAAGTTTATACTTCAACTAATATTTTTGAATTTCAACTTGTTCTATATCCGTTATTTCTCTATTAAGAAACTCTTTACCTATAGATGCAAACCTTTCAGGTATATCAGATACATAATATTTATAGTATCCTTCTTTATCTACATTAGTATTTAACAAATTATTTTTAGTTAAAACATCTTTTAAATCTTTAGCTGTTTCTCTAGCAGGATTTACTAAAGATATTTTTCCTTCTAATACTTTGTTTATAGTTCTCTTTAAAAGCGGATAATGAGTGCATCCTAAAACTAGCGAATCTATATTTGAAGCCTGTAACTCTTCTAAATATTTTTTAGCTGTTAATTCTGCAACTTCCGTATTTGCCCATCCTTCTTCAACTATAGGAACAAATAATGGGCATGCTTTCCCAATTATTTTTATTTTATCGTCTAACTTATGAATTTCGCCCTCATAAGCTTTCGAATTTATAGTTCCTTCTGTTCCTATAACTCCTACAACTTTGTTTTTAGTAGTATAGGCCGCTGTTCTAGCTCCAGCTTCTATAACACCTATTATCGGTATATCATATTTCGCTTGTGCTAGTTCTAAACTTCTAGCTGTTGCTGTATTACAAGCTATTACTATCGCCTTAACACCTTTAGATATTAAAAAGTTAATAGCTTGAAAAGTATATTTAATAACTGTTTCTTTAGATCTTGATCCATAAGGAACCCTAGCTGTATCTCCAAAATACACTATATTTTCACTAGGAAGTATACTAGTTATTTCTTTTAAAACTGTAAGTCCTCCTAATCCCGAATCAAAAACTCCAATTGAATTATTATTCATCTAACATGCACCTTCTTCTATTGTCTATCCTCTATAGCTAATTTTATTAAATTGTCTATAAGGTCAGTGTATTGTATTCCTGTTGCATTCCAAAGTTTTGGATACATACTTATATTCGTAAATCCTGGTAAAGTATTTATTTCATTTATATAAATTTCTCCATCCTTTTTATCAACAAAAAAATCTACTCTAGAAAGACCTTTACCATCTATAGCTTTAAAAGCATCTATAGCCATTTGTCTTATTTTTATCATAGTTTCTGCATCAATACTAGCAGGTATTTCTAGCTTAGACACTCCATTTATATATTTATCTTCATAATCATAAAAATCTTTTGCAGGGATTATTTCTCCAGCTATTGATGATTTCACTTCATCATTTCCTAAAACAGCAACTTCAATTTCTCTTGCATCTATACCTTGTTCTAATACTATTCTTCTATCATACTTTAAAGCTTCATTTATTCCACTTAAAAGTTCATTTCTATTAGATACCTTTGATATGCCTACACTAGAACCCATGTTAGCTGGTTTAACAAATATAGGATAATTTAAAGTTTGCTCTATTCTATCAAGCTCATCATTCTTACTTATATCAAATTGCCATTTAGTTGTATAAGTATAATTTACTTGAGGTAATCCAATTTGAGTAAATACCTTTTTACATATAAGTTTATCCATACCTACACTAGATGCTAAAACACCGCATCCAACATATGGAATATTGCTTATCTCAAATAGTCCTTGTATCTTTCCATCTTCTCCATAAGGTCCATGAAGTACAGGGAATAAAACATCAATATGCTTAAAGCTTCCATCATTAAATTCTATACCTACTTTAGAGTTTCCATTAGGTATTAAATTAATTTTAACAGTTTTATCCGCTAATTCTTCCCATTTTCCATTGGCTATATTTTCTGCAGAACCACTATAATACATCCATTTTCCGTCTTTATTTATTCCTATTGTGTGTGTATCATATTTTTCTTTATTTATATTCTTAAATATAGATGAAGCTGAAATTCTTGAAACATCATGTTCACCGGATTTCCCACCGAAAATTAATGCTACACTTAATTTTCTCATCTTATTTCACCCTTCTAATTTAATTTGTATTTTTATAATTATATGCGTTTTTATTATCTAAGTGATTATTATAGTTCATTTAACAAAAAAAATAAAGGAGTAGTTACTCCTTTATTTTTAATATTTATCTATTTCGCAAATACATGATTTCCTATTCTTTTATATGGATCTAGTTTTTTAATCCAGTTGCAAGTTGAAATTTCCGGATTCCAAAAATATATTGCTCCACTCGTAGGATCACTTCCATATAAAGCTTCTCTAGCTGCTTTATATGCACTATCTGTTGGATCATTATAAATTTCTCCATTATCTACTACTGAAAATGCATTTCTTTGATAAATAACATCTTTTATATTATCTGGAAATCTAGGATCTAAAACTCTATTTATTACAACTGCCGCTACGGCAACTTGTCCTTGATATTCTTCTCCTCTAGCTTCACTAGACACTAGTTTGGATAATAAATACAGTTCATCATTTGTAATACTTATAACTTCTTTTGGTTCTGATTTATCTTCTTTATTATTGCTAACGAACTTATTACTTTCAATTCTATAGCTATTTTGTGTATTACTATCAGCAAATACACTATTACTATTAAATGTTAAAATTAGCAGAGTACACATCGCTAAAAAGAACTTGGTGTGATACTTCATGTCGTAAAATCCACTCCTTTAAAATATATTATTTCTTATTAGACTTTAAATCCTCTAGTATTTCTAATATTTTAAATTTGATTTTTTTATTAGATGCCTTTTCAATATTTTCTCCTGATATCAACTTATATTCTTCATCTGTTAATACCTTTTTTAATTTTTCATCTGTCTCTTTATCTATAACACCATTATTTTCGTCAACAAAGCATAGCGGAGGAAACATTACACACCACCAATTCCTACCTTGTCCTTCACCTATAATGATTCTTAAAGCTTTATACTCTCCTGCTGGTAAAACTATATTTGAATATTGTTTTGCAGGAAAATTAGTATATTCAAGATTAACCTTCACTTCATAAGTATACCCATTTTCCTCAATAATATTTTTAGATATTTTTTCTAAGTTTTTTTTCTGAGATAAAATTATTTTTTCACTTTCCTCAATACTATTTGATTTTTTTAACATCGGTTGTAAATATTTAATGACTTCATCTCTTACTTTCAATTTTAATGCCTGATCTTCATCACTATCACTATTTGCTAAAACATGAAATCTTATTAATTTATCTTTATAATTGCTTGAAACTCTTTCAACTTTATTTACTTCCCCAAAAATATATATAGTACTCATTATAATCATAGTTATTAATAAAACACTTAACCCCAATATTCTTAACTTTATCCTTTTCATAATATATATCCCCCTAATATATTTTAATATCTTGATTATCTCCTAATGTGAATTTTTTATTCTTAAAGTTTTAAAAAAACATAAAAAAATAGACTGTTAATTTAAACAGTCTATTTTTTTATATATTTTTATTATTCATAGCTCTCTCTATTATAAATTGTTCAGCTTTTTCTATATGCTCTATAGCATATTTTTTAGCATCTTCATTATTACCAGATATTATAGCTTTTAAAATTCTCTCATGTTCTTCTACTAAATTATATGATGTGTCAAAATCAGATATATATGTTGCTCTGAATCTATGAACTTGTTCCCAAAGTGAATTTATTATTTGACTTAACTTTTTATTTTTAGTCGCGTTGAATATACATTCATGAAACTCAACATCTTTTTTTAATAGTACATCAATTTCATCTTTTCTTTCGATGCTACGTTTAAAATCTTCTGCTATATCTTGTAATTTTTTAGCATCTTCTTCATGTATTCTCTCTGCCGCTAAATAAGCAGCTAAACCTTCTAAGCTTGATCTTATCTCTAATACATCTATTATATCCTTTAATGACATATTAGCTACATATGCACCTTTCCTCGGTAACATAACTACAAGCCCTTCTAGTTCTAGTTTTCTAATAGCCTCTCTTATAGGAGTTCTACTTACACCTAATTGCTCAGCTAATTGAACCTCCATAAGTCTTTGTCCTGGTTTTAATTGCCCCTCTAAAATAGCTTCTCTTAAGTTTTCAAAAACTACATCTCTTAACGGTTTATAATTGTCTAAATTTAATTTTGTTAAGCTATCCATAAATTTCAACTCCTTTATTGCTGCTTTTAACTAGATAAACCTGATTGTACTTAGCCTGTAAATCTTCTTTGGCTTTAATTGCACAATCTTTATTGTCAAATAACCCAAAAACTGTAGGGCCACTTCCACTCATCATAGATCCTAATGCTTTATTTTTGATCATTATATCTTCTATTTGTCCTATTTCTGAATATTTCAAAGAAGTAACTTCTTCTAATACATTCACCATATTCTCAGAAATAAATTTAACATCTTCTTTTTGTAAAGCATCTATAAGTTTTTTATTTTGAGGTCTTCTTTTAACTTTGTCCATATTCAAAGATTGGTAAACTTCCTTTGTTGATACAAATATATTAGGTTTACATACCAAAATATTTAAATCTTCAGGTAAACCTTTTATATTAGTTAATTCTTCCCCTATACCTTCTGCTAATGCACTTCCTCCAGTTATACAAAACGGAACATCCGCTCCTAACTTCAACCCAATATCCTTTAATTCATTCTCACTTAACCCCAAGTTCCATAATTTATTTAAACCTACTAAAACTGCAGCTGCATTAGAGCTTCCTCCTGCCATTCCTGCTGCTACAGGTATATTTTTTTCTATAGAAATTTCTATTCCCTTTTCTATATTAAACTGATTTTTTAATAAATTTACAGCTTTATACATAATATTATCCTCATTTAAAGGTATATCTAAACTATTACTTTTTATTAATATTGAGTTTTCTTCTATTTCAGTTATTTTTAACTTATCATATAGATCTATTGTTTGCATTATCATCTCTACAAGGTGATAACCATCTTCTCTTTTTCCAAGCACATCTATTGATAAATTAACCTTAGCTCTGCTCTTTAAATCTATAGAGTTCATGCTTTCCTCCTTATTGTGCTATAACGACCATAAATATTTATAGTATACATTATACTACAAAAAATAAAATAATAGGGAACTATAATTCCCTATTATCTTATTTCGTACATAATTTTATACTTCTACTGGAGTTTTTTTCTCAATTATTAAACATTGACCTACATCTAATTGATCATCTGTTTTTATTTCATTTATCTCAGCTATATCATCTATTGTTGTATTATATTTCTTCGCTATATTCCATAATTTATCGCCTTCTTTAGCAACATATATAGTTATACTAGGTCTTTGAGATAAGTCTATAGGTCCTTGATCTTCACCCTTAACAATGAAGCTATCTTTTTTCTTATCTAAAACTTCGCAGTATCTTCTAACTTTAACGGTTACATCTATCTGATCTCTATTTAAATCAAACTCTACCCTGTCTATATTTACATGATTAAATGCGTTAGCACTGTCTTTTACATTTCCAACTTCAACATCATGAGTAAATGGTATTTCTTCTGTTAGTCTATATACTGGTCTTAAACCTTCTACAGGAGTATATAAAACATCAATTAAAACTACACCTTCTACTATACTCTTTCCACCTTCAAATGATGAGTTTTCAACTATTATATTTGAATCTACACTTACTATATCTTTTATTTGTATATCATCACTATTATTTTTTATAGTATCTCTTATATTGAAAAATTCACTTCCACTACTTACAACTTTATTAAGCTCAACATTTCTGCTTTCAAACTTAAGAGTTCTATCAGGTGAATATGCATCTTGTAATACCTCTCTCGTAACATCTTCTGATACTTTAACTTTAGCTCTTGCTGTACAATCTACTTCTAAAGCACCTGTATTTGTTTCTTCATTTCTCTTAAATATATAGTTTAAGTCAACTATTTCTACCATAGCCTCTTCTTTCATACCTTCACATGCACCTGGAACTTCTATAAATTGAGTAAAATCTAGACCTACTCTATCTAGTTCTACTAGTTCACCTTCATAAGTATAAGCTACTGGATTCAATTCTAAAACTCCACCAACTATAACCTTATTGTCAGATACCCTAGTTTCTTTTAATTTCATTCTAGGCCCTATAGAAACTATATTATCTATATCTTCAGTGCTTATGTTTATAGTATCTCTAACTACACTTTCAGATTTTTCTATTCCAACTATATCTTCAAACTGAACTTCTTTTCTATGTTTTTGAACATTTTCTATTTGAGAAACGTCTTTTACTATATCTATAGTATTTTTTTCAAATAAACTACCTCTTATATTTAAAAGCGCTCCTACTCTTATCTTTCTCTCATTTATAACTGTACAATCTATATGTTCTACATCGTAGAAAAGCATATTTTCCATATCAGCTACTATATTATCTTTTTCTACTACTTCATTTATTTCTATTCTTCCCTCTACATTTGATACAGTGTTTTTATCTTCAGTTAGATAAATCACATTATAATTAAAATTTCCTCTAAATATTATTTTACCATCTAATATCTCTTGTTTCTTTAAAGCTATGTACCCCTCTGTTTTTATTATTTCATATACGTCATCCTTTTTATCTGATACAACAGCTTCTGTTTCTATAAAAGTTTGAAACCTTCCAAAATCAATTCTGTTGTCAACTTGTAAAATATCTTTTATAAGATTCATATGTTACCCTCCTAAATTAAATATAACTATCACACTATATTTATATTTAGAAAGTAAAAAAAAAATTACACCTATTTTTAATAGGTATAATTTTTTAACTTACATTTAATTTATTTGGTTCTTTAATTACTTTCAATTTAACGTTATCAGTTAATAGGTCTGAATAGCTATATGATACTCTAGAATATCCATTATCCTCATCATCTAGCTTAACAACAAATATACTAGGATATACTTTTTCTAGCACGCCTTTTTTAGTAACTATTTGTTTTCTTCCTTTATTAGCTTTTAATAAAATCTTTCTTCCCAGGTGCTTCTCTAAAGTCTGTCTTATTTTATTCAAAGTTTGAACAGTGGCCATTACATCACCTTCTTTAACATTATATGTTTGTCATTTTAATATTACCACAATCAAACTTTTTTGTCAAACCCAAACTAATTATTTTATATATTTTTTGATAAAAAGTCAATACTGTTTTTTTTTCTAAATTTGGATTATAATCTATATATTTTTTTATACACAAAATCAATACCCATTATATATAGCCAACGGCATGGTTAATCTAAATTTCCCTCTGGTTTCTATACCTCCGACACCTTTGATCCCTGTAACTGTATGATTTAATATTTCATCTAAAGGAACAACTTTATCTATTCTAGAACAAGCAATTTTTTCTACGACCAATAAAGGATCTAGCGCATGTATCATTACACGACTTGGAGAACTTGCAAAATTAGCTCCTGATTTTATTATTTCTTCATAATTAGATTGGCATGCTCCGGCAAATATAACTAAGCTATCTAGTGATGGGTCATATTTTCTAGCTTCTTTTACTGTTTTTATAAAATTAGCTGTATTTCTATAATTTTTAATATCTTTAAGGTTTCCTTTACTATTAACTATAGCATCGTGTCCTGTTATAACTAATATGGATGGATTATGTTGTTCTAATAAATTTCTAACTTCTTTATATTGAAGGCTCTCAGGTATAGCTTTACCAACTGCCGGAATTCCCAATTTAGTATAAACATCTAGGCAAATTTTTAAATATTCAGGATCTCCGTCTATATGAAGTACTTTCCCTGGCATTCCATATGAATTTTGAACTTGATTTTGACCTTGCCCTTGAGCTTGCTTATTATTATTTGAGGACTTTTGCATAGCTCTGTTTAGTCTTCTATTTCTCTCTCTAGTTTTTTTTATACTTTTATGCAAAATATTTTCAACATCTTTGTCTATTAATGTATCTTTCATATCGTAAAAGTTTACTTTCTCTAAGTCATCTATTCCTGAATCTGCAATTATTCTAAAGGCAACCCCTTTTAAAATAGCTATCTTTTGATTGTTTTCATCTATTTCAAATCCTATTATTCTAAATATAATATCTTTCTCATAAGACTTTCTTACAACGATGTCTCCTATCTTCATAATATAGTTGTCCTCCTATAAAATTTGTGTTCTTACTTTATAATATGACCGTCGACAAATATTGTTACTATGTACCTTTAATTTGTTTTATATTACTAAGTCTCTTTTAAATAATTTACAATATGTGATATTTATCATTGAAATCAACTTGTTTAAATGATATTATATTCTTAACAAATGCTTATTTATATAAGCAAATATTTAGATATGGTGATACTAATGACTGATAGAGAAAAAGAAATTTTAGATATTTTAAAGAATGATCCTATGGTTTCACAGCAAACATTAGCTGACATGCTCAATATAACAAGATCTTCTGTTGCTGTGCACATAACAAATTTGATGAAGAAAGGCTATATAAAAGGAAAAGGTTATATCATAAGCGCAAGTAAGTTTGTAACAGTTATAGGCGGAGCTAACGTCGATATACAGGGTTCTCCTAGTAACACTCTTACAATGTTTGATTCAAACCCTGGAAAGATTGATATTTCTTTAGGAGGTGTTGCACGAAATATTTGTGAAAATATTTCTAAACTCGGAGTAAATACAAAACTTATCTCTGCTATAGGAAATGACATTTATGGAAGTCGTATATTAACAGAATGTAAAAAACTAAATATAGATGCATCAGATTGTTATATATCTGATTCATTCCCAACATCTATGTATTTATCAATTTTAAACAACGACCAAGATATGCAGCTAGCTATATCTCATATGGATATAATCAATAAAATCGATGTTGACTATATTATTTCAAAACACTCTGCTATAAAAGATTCATTAGCTATTGTTTTAGATACAAATTTATCTTTCGATGTTATTGATTATATAAGCAAGACTTACACAGATATACCTATTTTCATAGACACAGTTTCTACTCAAAAAAGTATGAAGATAAAAGATATTATAGGAAGATTTAATACTATAAAACCTAATAAGCTAGAAGCTGAGATACTATCAGGAATAGAGATAAATAACGAAGAAGATTTATATGAATGTGCCAAATACTTCTTAGAAAAAGGTGTTAAAAATGTTTTTATAACATTAGGTAGAGATGGCGTATTCTGTGCTAATAAAGAAAATCACTTATTACTTTCAGGAGTTAAGGTTGACACAATTAGTGCTACAGGTGCTGGAGATGCATTTTTATCTGCACTTGTGTATGGATACCTTCATAATTTCAATTTAAAAGACACAGCTGAATTTGCAACAGCTGCTTCTATACTTACATTAATGCATAAAAATACTATCAATCCAAGTATGTCTGTTGATAGTATTGAAAAAATTTTAAAGGAGATGATCTAAAATGTTAGAAAAATACTTAAATGTGCATCCAGAGGTTAAAAAAGCTTTAGCAGAAGGTCTTCCAGTAGTAGCATTAGAATCAACTATAATTTCTCATGGTATGCCTTATCCTAAAAATATAGAGATGGCTAAAACAGTTAGTAAAATAATTAGAGAAAATGGAGCTATTCCTGCTACTATAGCTATAATAGATGGGGTTTTAAAAGTTGGTCTTACAACTGAGGAGATTGAATTTTTAGGAACTAGCAAAGATGTAGTTAAAGCTAGTAGAAGAGATTTACCTTTTATTATATCTAAGAAGTTAAATGGAGCTACTACAGTTGCTACTACAATGATATTAGCTAACTTAGCTGGAGTTAAAGTATTTGCTACAGGAGGTATAGGTGGTGTACATAGGGGAGCTCAAGAAACATTTGATATATCTGCTGATTTACAAGAATTAGCAAATACAAATGTTGCAGTAATTTGTGCAGGCGCTAAATCTATACTAGATATAGGTCTTACTTTAGAATATTTAGAAACTAACGGTGTTCCGGTTGTAGGTTTTGAAACTGAAGAATTCCCTGCATTCTACACTAGAAAAAGTGGATTTGGAGTTGATTATAAGGTTGAGTCTTCTTTAGAAGTAGCTTCAGCATTAAAAGCTAAGTGGGATTTAAATCTAAAAGGTGGTATGGTAATAGGTAATCCAATACCTAAAGAGTTTGAAATGGATTATGATACTATAAACAACGCTATTGAATCAGCTTTAAAAGAAGCTGAGGAAAAAAATATAGCTGGTAAGAAGGTAACACCATTCTTATTAGATAGAGTAAAGACTATCACAGATGGAAAGAGCTTAGATGCCAATATAGAACTAGTTTATAATAACGCTAAAGTTGCAGCTCAAATAGCTAAAGACTTATCAGAGTTAAAATAAAAAAAGGAGCTTTAGCTCCTTTTTTTATTCTTCTTTTAAATTAGGGATTACTTTTTTTACTTCTTCCACTTGATGCCACGTCTTATCGATGTCGTTATCCTTAACGTAATCCTTTAAAGAATTTAATGATGTAAATTCTTTTGTAGATAGATTATCATCTTCATCAATGAATTTTAGTAAAAACATCTTATCTCCTTATTTTCCACAACATTTCTTGAATTTTTTACCGCTTCCACATGGACAAGGCTCGTTTCTTCCTATCTTGTCATCTTTAACTACTGTTTTTGTAGCTTTGAAAGCTTTTTGTAATTCTTTTTTCTTATCTTCTGATAATATTCCATTCCATCCTTCTAAGTTATATAACCAGTGAGCTTCTACTGCTACCATATTGTAGTATAACTTTTCCCAGTCTATTTCTAATTTTATTTCTGTATCAGCTTCTATAGTTTCTAATTTTTCTTCTGAAAATTCTTCTTTTAAACTTTCACTTATTCCATCTATGAATCCCATCATGTATTCAACAGATGTATTGTGAGCAGCTGCTAAATCGCTAACTTTTCCTTCTATAACATCTTTCTTATTGTTTAATATTTCATTGTATATTTCTGTTTCTTTCTTTAAGTACTCTTCCCAGAACTTTATTTCTTCTTCTTGGCTATTGTGGTTTTCACTTAATGATCTCCATGTAGTATATAAACTCATTTTAATTTCCTCCTAGTTCATGAATAAATCATGCTTAATTATAAATATCTAACTCTTATATTATATCATAATTGAATAATTCTTTTAATACTTTTATAGCATAGTCCTGTTCTATAAAAAACGGGCTACTTGCAATAGTTATAACCTTAGCTCTATCTATATATTCTTTTATCTTATTTACTCTTAAATCATAGGATATATATTCCATATCTTTAGAAAATATATCTAAATCTATATCTAATACTATTTCACCCTCAACATCTAAGTCAAATCCATAAGTGCTATCTATTATTACAGCTTCTGAAAATATATCGTGATGTAATGCAGGTTTTATAAAGTTCCCTACATTTAAAACATAGTTTGTGTACCTAAATACATCATCTATATCATTTATGTCAACGTTATAATTTTCGGGCTCTCTCATGTCTTTATGTTGGTCTATGTGAACTAGTTTGCATCCTTTATTAAACATCCCTTTTTTTAAACTTTTAATCCAAAAGTAAAAAGAGTGATTATGGTTATCAAAAATATAGATATCTTTATCTTTATAGTTAAACTTAACCATATTCTCTAATCCTATAGCATTCATTTCTTTATCAAAATCAATTTCACTAAATACTATTTTTTCTCCAACCTTTATAGAATCCAAATTTCCTTCTATCAACTTAGGAACAAATATTTTTTTATTTTTTCTTTCATCATAAGAAAATATATTATTTCCAACAGGCTCATCTATATAAAATCCATTGTACTTTTCCATATTTAAACCTCAAATAAATTCCAAGGATATTCATTAGGAGGTTCACAGATAAATTCCATTTTTTCCTTAGTAGTCGGATGGTCTATTTCAATTTTATAAGACCATAATGCTATTTGATCTCCAACTTTATTTATATTTTGACCATATCTTTGGTCTCCAAATAGAGGATGTCTTCTGCTTGAGAATTGAACTCTTATTTGATGAGATCTTCCAGTTTTTAAATCTACTTCAACCATGCTAAATTTATCTTTTTTTCCTAATGTAGTATAGCTTAACTCTGCATTTTTAGCATCTTTATGATCTTTATTAACTACACTGACCATATTAGTCTTTTTATTTTTATAAAGAAAATCTTTTAAAGTATCTGCATCTTTTTTCATACTACCGTTTAATACAGCCCTATATGTCTTTTTAAATGTTTTATTTCTGACTTGTTCCGATAGTCTAGATGCAGCTTTAGATGTCTTTGCAAACACCATTGCTCCACCTACAGGTCTATCTAGTCTGTGTACAAGTCCTATGAACACATTTCCAGGTTTATTGTATTTAGCTTTTACATATTGCTTCAAAAGATTAACCATATCTTTATCATTAGTATCATCACCTTGCGATAATATATTTACAGGCTTTTCTACAACTAATAAATGATTATCTTCATATAATACTTTTACCATTATTTAGACTCCCATCTTCCAAATATACCACAAGGAAGAACTTTACCATCTTTTGATGTAGGTAACCCTATTTCTCCACCATATATATTTCCACCTTTAGCATGCTTAGCAACTGTTGCATCTAATATATGCTCAAGTATAATTGGTGATAATCCTGTTGTGTATGAGTTTATTAAGAAGAATAAAGGCTTATCTGATAAAACTTTTGTACATAATTCAACTAGTCCATATAATTTTTCTTCTATTTGCCATACTTCACCTTTAGGTCCTCTTCCATATGAAGGTGGATCCATTATTATAGCATCGTATTTATTTCCTCTTCTAATTTCTCTTTCTACAAACTTAACAACATCATCTACTATAAATCTTACTTTTCTATCTCCTAATCCAGAAGTTTGTAAATTTTCCTTTGCCCAAGTTACCATACCTTTAGATGCATCTACATGACATACTTCCGCTCCAGCAGCTGCACAAGCAACAGTTGCTCCACCTGTATATGCAAATAAGTTTAAAACTTTTATAGGTCTGCCAGCATTTTTTATCATGTCCATTGACCAATCCCAGTTAGCAGCTTGCTCTGGGAATAATCCTGTATGCTTAAATCCAGTTGGACTTATATTGAATTTAAGGTTTTTATAACTTATTGTCCACTTTTCTGGATATTTCTTTTTATGTTCCCATTGACCTCCACCTCTACTACTTCTGTGATAATGTCCATGTGGGTTTTTCCATAATCCTTTTTCTTCAGCAATCGGCCACATAACTTGAGGATCTGGTCTTCTTAAAACAACATTTCCCCAACGCTCTAATTTTTCTCCGTTACCCATATCTATAAGTTCATAATCTTTCCATTTATCAGCTAATAATAACATTGATTTCCTCCTAAAAAATTAATCTCAATTTATGTATTATATCATATTATTCCTTGATATTTTGAGTATTTTAAAGAGTTTATATACTTATTCTTAAAATTTGGTAATACTATTGTATAATAGTATTGTATTAAAATTTTAAATGTTTACTTAGGAGGGGTTTTTTATGGCAAGTCAAAAAATATTAGATGCATTAAACAATCAGCTTCAAATGGAGTTCTTCTCTGAATATTTCTATATGTCTATGGAGGCATACTTCATGGATAACAATTTAGATGGTTTTGCAAACTTCTTTAATGTACAAGCTAAAGAAGAAAGAGATCATGCTTATAAGTTATTTAATTACATAAGTAGAGCTGGTGGAAAAATAGTTTTACAAGCTATTGAACAACCTAAGAGTGACTTTGAAAGTCCTTTAGAAGTTTTTGAATTAGCTTTAAACCACGAAAAACTTATAACTAATTCAATTCATGAGTTAACTGATTTAGCAATATCTGAAAAAGATCATACAACATCTTCTTTCTTAAGATGGTTTATAGATGAGCAATCTGAAGAAGAAGAAAGCATGGAAAAAATAGTTAGAAAGTTAAGATTACTAAAAAATGATCCTGCTGGTCTTTTAATGATTGACCAAGAGTTAGCTCAAAGAACTTACGTACCAATAGCTCCAAATGCTTAAAATAAAAAAAGCTGTTTAATAAATTTATTAAACAGCTTTTTTATTATTTACATAATGCTTAGAGTTTCTTTTTTAGAATTGTATCTTTTATATATGATTAAATCCCTTCTATTTCTCATATCTAATTTAGAAAGAATATTAGTTACATGTTTTTTTATAGTATGTTCACTTACGTATAATTCCTTTGCAATCTCTTTGTTTGTTAATCCAATAGATACTTTATCTAAAACCTGATTTTCTCTATCAGTTAAGACATTGCTATCTTCAAAATTATTGCCTGTTCTCTCATTTATCATTTCTTCTAATAAATCCACATCATAATATTTTTTACCTTTTATAACTGTATTTAATATATGCATTAATTCATCTTTTTCTGGTATATCTACTATATAACTATTGATTCCATTTTTAAAACATTCTATAAAAATTTCTTTATTTTTATCTTTATTAAAAACCATTATTTTTGAATTGCCGAAAACCTCTTTTATATCACTTATAGAATCTTTACTTTGTTCTATATCAACAAATACAAAATTAATATTTATTAAATTATAATCTTCAGCCTCTTTCAAATCTTTTATACACCTGACTTTATAGTCTTTAAATCTGTTACTAAAAAATAGAGATAACGCCTCTCTAATTATAAAAGATTTAGATATTATTAACACTTCCACATACCACCCCTATATAAAAATTTTTATAAAGATACATAATTGCATAATATACAATTATGCAAAATTGGAAGCCGGTTGCACTACTCACTCCATATATTCCAAGTGCCCAGATACAGAATATACTTCTACGTTTCTTTCATAATGTAATAAAATTGTTACACCTTTAGACTATATAATATCATATACTTTAGTGTAAATTAATAGATTTCGCCCTACATTTTTTCTGAAAATTCTATATATTTTTACATCATAACTATTTTTTCTACAAAATAAAACAAATTGAAACATCCTAAATATTTTAATTAATACAAATCATTATTTAAAATAATTTCTTTTCTACTTTTGTAATTCAATTTACTCATAACGTGACTTAAATGTTTTTTTACCGTGAATTCGGTTATATTTAACTTTTTAGATATCTCTCTATTAGATAATCCTTTGCTAGCCTCTATCATTACCTCTTTTTCTCTATCAGTAATAATGTATTTAGAATCTTTACTTTTCATTTTTCCTATAAGTTTATGTACTACTTGAGAGTCATAAAATTTACTTCCATTTAATATTTTGTTTATTATATACTTAAATTCGTATTCATCTTCAAAATCACATACATAACCATCTATATTATAATCTAAGCATACTTTAAGAACACCTTCACTTTTAAATCGATCTAATACCATTAAATAATTATTATATTCTTTTAGTTTAACTATTCTCTTTAAATTATCAAGCTTTGTATCGTAATTATGATATATAGCTAAATCATAATTTTTATAATTATTTATTTCTATATAACTATCGATATCAAATATATCTACATCTATATTTTTATTTTTATATATTTTCATTATTAAGTTATTTATTGTTTCTTTTATAATAAAAGAATTAGATAAAACTAATATATTCATCTTTGCCTCCTACAACTTGTAATACACTTTTTAGTAATAATTATAGTTAAGTATATTACACTTTTTGCACACTACTTTGTATACTCGCCTTTAACTATTAGTCTATGACTTCCTATATATTTAGGCGTACATGTTACTAAAGTTATTTCTTTTTTATCCTTATCACTTGAGTCTACCACTTCTACTTTATCTGGTGTAACAACTTCTATATTATTAACTTTATACTTAAATTCTTCGTTTCCAGATAAAACATTTATCTCATCTCCTACTTGTAGTTCATCTAAGTTTGAAAAAAACTTATTACTTGTATATGCCCTATGACCTGCTACTGCAAAATTTCCATATTCTCCTGGCATAGATGTATTTTCAAAGTGACCTACTGCATCTTTTAATATCTCGTTGTCTATACCTCTTTTTATAGCTACTTCTAAATCTATTTTAGGTATATTTAAAACTCCTATCACATCTCCTAAATTATATTCATCATTTTTAATATCACTAGTGATTATAGTTTCTTTATAATCTTCTACCATCTTATTATTTATTTTAGACGTTGTGTAATTTAAATATAAAACTCCACATATTACACATGCACCAAAAGCTATAAGTAACTTTCCAAAAGTACGTTTCATATTATCACACCCTCTTCTTAGTCTTTATAATAAAAGAATATAAATACTGCTAAAAAAATAATTTCAATAGCTATTGCCTTTGGATTAGATAGTAAGTTCATTACATATCCTACCTTAGGAATACTAAATTTAACTTCTCCTATTATGTTTTCTTCTTTTAAAATATCTGCATCATTTACATTATTATTATCACCTTTTGTTATATATCCTTCATCTGTTTCTTCTATTACTCTATGAGTTATTATTACTCCTTCATTATCTTTGTATGTCACGATATCATTTACTTTTATATCAGATTTGTCCTTATGTTGAGTTATAACCATATCTCCTGGATAAAATTTAGGCTCCATACTTCCCGATAATACAGTATAAGTTCTAAATCCTATTATTTTAAATAACTTATCTGACTTTGTAGACATTAAATTCAATATTAAAATACCAAATATACATAAAACTATAAAATTCAATATATTATAATTTTTTGATTTTTTTTCTTTTACCATGTTAATTTCCCCCTATAAACTAAAAGATGCTGTTTATATTTAAACAGCATCTTTTAATTGTTATTGTGTTTCTATTTCTTCAGTTTGTTGTTGTGCTGTTTCTGATTTATTAGGAATCGATTCATCCATAGATATACCAACTTCTTCAAGTTGACTAGGATTTTCTACATCTTCTTTTGGACATTTTACTATATCTATATTGCTATTATTTTCTTCTTTTTGAGACTCTTCCATATTTTGTTCAATAGGAGCTTCTACATCTTCATTTGTAGTTTCTTCATCTTCATTATTATCTATAGATTTTGATCTTGAACTAATAACGTGATAATATGCTTCAAGTTTTTTATCTTCATTAATCCTAAACTTTATATTCCATACTTCTGTTATTTCTATTTCTTGACTATCTTTTTTCTCTTTAAACTTAATTTCTATATTAAATTGATTTTCTTCACTAAATTTATCACCTATTTTATCTTTATTAAAATCTTTATCATTTCTCTTTTCTATAACAAAATGATGAAGACTTTTCTCATCTAACTTTATATCGCTGAATTCTCCACTTCCTCCTTCAAGTATTTTTATACTATCTATCTCCTTTGGTTTATATTTATCTGGTATATAAATCTTTATTTCTTCTCTACCATCTTGGAAATGGACCTTTAAGTTAGATTTTAATAAGTCATTTTTTGATTCTTCTATTTTAACTAAGTTTGCCTGGTTTGCCATATCTGTAAATCCAGCTTCTTCAGAAGTTATTTGCCCATTATTATAATTAATTTGACTTGCAAATACATCTACATTAAAGCCTATATTCTTTTGGGATATTTCATTTATTATGCTTTCATCGCCTGTATTTAAACTTATTATAGATTTACATTTCAATGTCTCTCCAGGCTTTAATTTAACCCTTGTTCCATTCTCGTACTTTAAATCTATAAATTTATCTTCAGCTAAATTAATATCTACGTTAGTTAATATTTTATTATTATCTTCATCCACAATGTTTAGACTATAACTTATATATTTAAAGTACATAGGGTTTAAATCATTTAATTCATTTAAATTAATTTTCAATCTCAATTTTTCATTCAAATTACCATCATTTTTAATTGTAAAGTCTTTAACTTCTTTAAAATTTTTATCTTCCTTTAAAGTTTCACTATTAAATCCCTCACTAATGGCTACATTTAAATCTCCCATAGTTATAGATAAATGATTTTGTATATTTTCTTTATCATCAAACCATGCATATGCAGATATAGTGTTGCAAACACCTATAATTAATGTAAGAGCTAAACTACTCATGACAGTTTTGATAGTTTGATTTTTTGTTTTTTTAAGTCGTTTTAATCTACTCATGATGTTTACCTCCTTTTTCTTTAGACGAGTTTTTATTCAACATAAAACCTGCTCCTATTGTTGCTAACCCAAACATAATTAAACTTGTCGAATTTATTATCCCGCCTGTTTGTGGCAATTTGTTTGATCCACTACCAACTTCCATATCTGGATTTAAAGATGTATTTGGATTTTTATTAGGTTGTTCAGTTGGCGGGTTTGGCTTAATTAATTTATTATCATCTACTTTATATGCGATCCCTATATTAAATATATTTTCAAGCGATTGCGCATTATTATCCATTTCAACATCTTTTTTCATATTCATATTCAATAATAACTTTTCATTAGATTTTATATTCAACTCTTGATATAAAACTATTCCATTTTCAGATAATAACTTATCTAATTTACCTTCAAATAAAGTATCACCTTGATAACTTAAGTTTATCGTTGTATTTCTAGCTAATTCATTAAATTCTAAACTATTAATGTTTATCTCTTTTTTAGTTATATAATTAGTAGATGAATCTAAACTTAGATACATTTTGTCTATTATTATATTTTCATTTTTATTATTTTTTACATAGAATTCTTTTGACTCTACTTTTCCTGGTTGCCACAATCCTTGACTTTCGTTAAATATTGGTTCTATAACTATACTTCTATCTTCATATGCATATATACCTGTCGTTGAAAGCAAAAAAATAGATATTGCACTCAACATTTTTACAATATATTTTTTCAACCTCATTCCCACACCTCATATTCTAAATAAAAAGCATTCTTATTAAAAGAATGCTTTTTATTTATATACTATAAACTTATCTATGATCAGTTTGCTCTGTCGTTATTGAATAGTTCCCTAACATATTTCCTAAGTTAAATTTATCTTCTTGGAATCCATTATCAACTTCGTTCTCACTTCCATTTCCAACACCTATTGTTGCCTTGAATTCAACAATTACAGAATCTCCATTTCCTTTTAATTTTTCTACTTCTTCTTTAAAGTTCCCATCATTAATATTTATAAATCCATTATCAATTGCACTTTTTTCTTTATCTGAAAGTTCTGATTCCTCTTTTGTTACAACTACCTGATTGTTTATATTTGAATTATTTGCTACTTCAACTTTTCTTGAAATAACATCTCCTGGTACTAACTTAGTGAAATCTTCTGTTTCCTTTCCATTTCTATACCATCCCATGTCAGTAACATCTACATCTAGAGTACCAGTAGTAATATTCAACTTATTATCTACTACTTCCTTATCTGTAAACCATGCTTTTGTTCCTGCAAAAGTTCCCCCAACTAATAATGTAGCCGCTAAAGCATATGCTATCGTTTTATTTTTTTTCATCCGAAAATTTCCCCCTATAAAGAATTTTTAATTATTACATAATTTATTTTATACTCAATTTCAAGTAAAATATATTGACCTCTATTCCCATTTTTAACTATACTTTTCTACATATATACTTACCTTTATTTCTACCTCTCTCTTTTCTCCATTGGTATACTACACCTTATACTACTTAAGTTTAATTTGTATGAATTTCTATTATTAAACAATAAAAAAAGCTGTTTAATAAATTTATTAAACAGCTTTTTTTATTATTTATTTATGTAATAAGTTTCGTTACCTGTAAAAACTTTATTTACATCTTGTTGTTGTATTACTTTTCCATTTGCTATTAATTTGAAGTTGCTTAACTCCCAATCATCACTTATAGATGTTAATCTTTCTTTTCTTATCCAATAATTAGATATATTATTTATATCTACTTCTTCTCCATCTTTTGTTTTTAATATATAGTTATCTACTTGATTTCTTTCAAAGTCATTTCCTGCATTATCTAATTTCCATTCAAATTTCTTACCTTCATTTGTTTCAAATCCGAAATATACATTATCATCAGTTCCTGCATATTTATTGTCTGCAGTCTTTAATACTATATTGAATTCATTAGTTAATGAATCATTATCTCCTGTATTTCCATTAGAAACTTCATTCATGAATCTATATAAAAATCCAGCAGTACATACTTGAGAATTTTTTATAGCTTCTCTTCCAGAATAATCCCAATCATCCCAACTATGACTCATAGTTGAATGACTATAATATAAATCTTTAGCTATCTTAGCATATTTTATAGAGTTTTGTGTCATCCATTTATTAAAACTTGGATTTTCCATAGCTTCTTTATATACTCCTGATGTAGTATCATTTCCTGAAGTATTTAAAGCATAGTTATCTTTTCTTTCTTCTACAAAAGTTTCATATTTAACATGTCCAGGACTATCCACTGCAGTTACATTTGAAGCATGATATGGAGTATTTAAATCCCCTAGATAATGTAATCCTTGGCCTAAAAGGAATGTAGCTTCTTTAAAATTTCCCTTTTCCCATTCATTTTTAGCTAATGTAGCAAACTTTCTTACTTGAGTTTCTGCTGTATCATATATAGGATATGATGCATACCAACTATTATCAATAGTAAAATTGTTTCCAGTGTCAGGATCATAGAAATGATCTTGATATAGATCATATGCGTTAGGATCGTAATCTGGATATGTAGACCCTAACTTTAAATCCCCTAAGTATTCATTTAAAATTTTAATATTATCCTTAACTTGCTGAGATTCATTTCCACTTAAATCATTGTTTAGCATACTTAACCCATGTTCTGCTATTAATGAATGTGTCCCTGTTCCATCTTTTTTACCATCCCATGCATAAGAAGTACCCCCCATAAGAGTACATAAACCTAATACGCACAGTATATTAGATACTTTTTTTAAAGCTTTCATATAGTGCCCTCCCTAATATCCTCTAATCTTGCATTGCTTTCATGTCAAATATTATCATTTTTTATTTTTTTAACAATATTTTTGGACTAAAATATCGATATAAGGGAGTAAAATTAGAATTTTAAAAAAATATGGAGTTGTTTTAATTATCTAAAAACAACTCCATAATCTCTTAATCTGCTATATTGTAAACTGCTAAACCATCTCTATTTATTTCTTTTTTCTTAACTTCTACTAAAGCTTTTAATGTATCTAACGAAGTCATTACTTCTGTTGAAAACTCCGTAGCTGTTCTTCTTATCTTGAACCCATCTCTAGTTGAATCATTTCCTTTAGTAGGTGTATTTATTACTATATCTACTTGCTTGTTTCTTATAACATCTAATATGTTAGGTCTAGCTTCTTCTACTCTATTTACTATTGTAGCTTCTATTCCATTTTCTCTTAAAGATTCAGCCGTTCCTTCTGTTGCTACAAATGTATATCCTAAGTCATTCATGTCTTTAGCTATTTCTATAAACTCATCTTTATCATAGTTATTTATAGTTGCTAAAACAACACCTCTTTTATTAGACATCTTTTTACCAGCACCTAAGAATCCTTTGTATAAAGCTTCTTCTAAAGTTTCTCCTACTCCTAAAACTTCTCCTGTAGATTTCATTTCAGGCCCTAAGCTTACATCTACCTTAGCAAGCTTTGACATTGAGAATACTGGAACTTTTACAGATATTAACTTAGGTTCTTTATAAACTCCTGTTCCATATCCTAAATCTTTTAACTTATATCCTAGCATGCATTTCGTAGCTAAATCTACTATAGGCACCTTACTAACCTTACTTATATATGGAACTGTTCTACTTGCTCTTGGGTTAACCTCTATTATATATAGTTCTCCATGGAACTCTATAAACTGTATATTAACCATTCCTAATACGTTTAACTCTAATGCAATTTTTTTAGTGTAATCTAATATTTTTGCTTTTATTTCATCACTTATATTTTGACTAGGATACATTGTTATACTATCTCCAGAGTGAACCCCAGCTCTTTCTAAATGTTCCATTATCCCTGGTATTAATATATCTTCTCCATCACATATAGCGTCTACTTCTATTTCTCTACCAGTTAAGTATTTATCTATAAGTACAGGATTTTTAGTATCTCTTAAAAATGCATCTTTTAAATATTGAGCTAACTTATTTTCATCATAAGTTATTTCCATTCCTTGACCACCTAGAACATATGAAGGTCTAACAAGTACTGGATATCCTAACTTTTTAGCTTCTTCGATACCTTCGTTTACTGACCATATAGCTTTACCTTTCGGTCTATTTATATCTAGTTTTTCTAATAACTCATCAAACTTCTCTCTATCTTCAGCTGCATCTATATCCTTGCAACTAGTTCCTAATATCTTTATTTCCTTTTCATCTAGGAATTTAGCTAATTTTATAGCTGTCTGTCCTCCAAATTGAAGTATCACTCCATCTGGATTTTCTTTTTCTATTATATTTAAAACTTCTTCTTCTGTTAGTGGTTCAAAGTATAATTTATCAGAAGTATCGAAGTCTGTACTTACTGTTTCTGGATTGTTGTTTACTATTATAGTTTCTATTCCTTGTGCTCTTAGAGATTTTACACAGTGAACTGAGCAATAATCAAATTCTATACCTTGACCTATTCTTATTGGTCCAGATCCTAAAACTATTACTTTTTTCTTATCACTTACTACTACCTCATCGTATTGTTCATAAGTTGAGTAGTAATATGGAGATAAAGCATCGAATTCTCCTCCGCAAGTATCAACCATTTTATATGATGGATTTATATTATATAAGCTTCTTAATTCATAAACTTTAGCTGGACTTATTTTCATTAAATCAGCTATCCCTTTATCTGAGAATCCTTTTTTCTTTAACTCTAGTAAATATTCTTTATTTAAATCTTCAATATGCATTCCTCTTAACTTTTCTTCTTGCTCTACTATCCACTTAAATTTATTTATAAACCACTTGTCAACTCCAGTGATTTGTTCTATCATCTCTAGCTTATAGCCTCTTCTTATCATTTCAGCTAAGTCAAATAGTCTTTCATCATCAGGAACTACTACTCTTGCTTTTAGTTCTTCTATGCTTCTATCTTCAGATGCCTTATGAACTAATGAATATTTTCCTATTTCAAGAGATCTTATTCCTTTAAGTATAGCTGCTTCAAAGTTACTTCCTATACTCATTATTTCTCCTGTAGCCATCATCTTTGTTCCTAGCTTTCTATTAGCTTGCTTGAATTTATCAAATGGCCATTTAGGTATTTTTACAACTACATAATCTAATGTAGGTTCAAAACATGCATAAGTCTTTTTAGTAACAGCATTTTGTATTTCATCTAATGTATATCCTAATGCAATTTTAGCTGCAACCTTAGCTATTGGATATCCTGTAGCCTTTGATGCAAGTGCAGAAGATCTACTTACTCTTGGGTTTATTTCTATTATTGCATACTCTAAACTATGAGGATTTAAAGCTATTTGAACATTACATCCACCTTGAACTTCTATAGCATTTATTATATCTATTGATGCTTTTCTAAGCATTTGATATTCTTTATCACTTAAAGTTTGACTCGGGGCTACTACTATACTGTCTCCTGTATGAACTCCAACTGGATCTATATTTTCCATATTACATACTGTTATACAGTTACCATTAGAGTCTCTCATTACTTCATACTCTATTTCTTTCCAACCTTTTATACTTTTTTCAATTAGTACTTGGCTTACTGGGCTTAACTGTAATCCTTGAGAAAGTATTTCTGTTAGCTCTTCCTCGTTATCAGCTATACCTCCTCCAGTTCCTGCTAGAGTGTATGCAGGTCTAACTACTACTGGATATCCTATTTTCTCTGCAAATGCTAATCCATCTTCTAAGTTAGTTACTATATCACTAATAACTACTGGTTGGTTTATTTCTTTCATTACTTCTCTAAATAAATCTCTGTCTTCACCTTTTTTTATAGAATCTATAGAAGTTCCTAAAACTCTTACATTATATTTATCAAGTATTCCTGCATCATGAAGTTCAACAGCTAAGTTAAGTCCTGTTTGACCTCCCATTCCTGCTAATATACTATCTGGTCTTTCTTTTTCTATTATTTTTTCTATAAATTCTATTGTTAATGGTTCTATATATATCTTATCCGCTACTTCTGCATCAGTCATTATTGTAGCTGGGTTACTATTTATTAAAACAACTTCTATTCCCTCTTCTTTTAACGCTTGGCAAGCTTGTGTTCCTGAATAGTCAAACTCAGCTGCTTGTCCTATTATTATCGGTCCTGAACCTAGTACTAATGTCTTTTTTATATTATCTATTTTAGGCATAATTTATTTCTCCTTATCTAAGTTAATTTAAACAATCGCTTATATTAGTGCTAAAAACTTATCAAATATATAATCATTGTCTTTTGGCCCTGGACAAGCCTCTGGATGGTACTGAACACTGTATATTGGTAACTCTTTATGTCTCATACCTTCAACAGTATTATCATTTAAATTTATATGTGTTACTTCCATGTTTTCTGGCATTCTAGATACATAATATCCATGATTTTGAGATGTTATATATACCTTCTGGTCTTCTAAATCTTTTACTGGATGGTTTCCACCTCTATGTCCAAACTTAAGTTTTCCTGTTTGACCTCCAAGTGTTAAAGCTAGTAATTGATGTCCTAAACATATACCTGCTATAGGTTTTTTACCTATCAATTGCTTTATATTTTTTATAACATCTTCTAAATCTTCTGGATCTCCAGGTCCGTTAGATAAGAATATTAAATCAGGATTTTCCTTAAGTATTTCATCAGCACTTGTTGTTGCTGGGAATACAACTAAATCACATCCTCTTGCTTTAAATGATCTTAATATATTTTGTTTAACCCCAAAGTCCATAACTGCTACTTTAGGTCCATTTCCTTTTATATATTCTTTCTCTTTTCTAGTAACTGTTTTAACAGCTTCTGTATTTGAGAATTTCCCTATTTTAGAAACAACATCTTCTAATGTAAAGTTTTCTAAAGTTATTATTCCTCTCATAGTTCCATTATTTCTTAAAATCTTAGTTAATGCTCTTGTATCTATTCCTTCAAGCCCTATAATTTTATTTTGTTTTAAATAAGTGTCTATATCCATTTCACATCTAAAGTTATTTGGGTTATCTGACTTTTCTCTTACTATAAACCCTTTCACATGAACTCCTGATGATTCTACATCCTCTAAATTTATTCCATAGTTTCCTATTAGCGGGTAAGTCATTGTTACGATTTGACCATAGTATGATGGGTCTGTTAAAACTTCTCCATATCCTGTCATTGAAGTATTAAAAACTACCTCTCCTACACTATCCTTTAAATATCCAAAAGCTTTACCTTCAAATATAGTTCCATCTTCTAATATTAATCTAGCTTTCATAACTTACCTCCCTTTAAGCATTTTCTATTTCATTTATTATTTTTTCAGCAGCTTCACTTGGATTTTCTGCCTTAGTTATAGGTCTTCCAACAACTAAGTAGTGAGCTCCTTTATTTATAGCATCTTTTGGTGTAACAACTCTTTTTTGATCTCCAGCATCAACTGTCTTAGGTCTTATTCCTGGACATACTGTAACAAACTCACTTCCACAAGCCTCTACTATTCTATCAACCTCTTGAGCCGAACAAACTATTCCATCTATGCCAGCTTCTTTAGCTAACTTAGCTCTTTTTATTGCTAATTCTTGAGTTGTCATATTGCATCCTATATCTTGTAAATCTCTATCGCTTAAAGAAGTTAATACTGTAACTCCTACTATTATTGGTTTTTCTATTCCTAATTTTTCAGCTTCTTCTTTTGCAGCTAATGCACACTGTCTCATACCTTCCATATCCGAAACATGGATTGTCATTAACCATACGTTATCTCTTACTGCTGCTCTTACTGCACTTTGCATTGTATTTGGGATATCATGAAACTTTAAATCTAAAAATATCTTCTTCCCTTTTTCTTTTAAATAATCTACAGTTTTCCCTCTTGTTGCTACATATTGTTCTAACCCAACCTTAAATATATCAACACTATCCTCTAGCTTATCTATTAATTCCTTAGCTTTATCAAAGTCGTTAGTATCTATAGCTACAATCAGCTTATCTTTTCCATTTATCATTTTACTCTCTCCTTTTTATATAAAGCCCCTAATATCAGAAAAATCCTTACACCTCTAGAGGTGTAAGGATTTAATATTTCATAACGATTTTTTGTTATGACGATATCTTTCCCAGCCTCTCTGGACTAGTTTAAAAGACTTTATTATTTAATTTTTATATTAAAAAAACCTCTAACTAATCCAGTTAGAGGTTATATGTACACAAATTAAACATATCTTCATATATAACCTTACTAGCCTCTCTGGACTACTTTCAAGGAAGTTTTATTTTCATTTTTTATTAAAACTCTGGCTTAATATCCTCTCGGGATAATTTAAAGCTTTCTCTTTTTTATAATTATTACACTTATTTATAGTCATGTCAACTATTTTTAAAACCTTTATACAATAAGCTAAACCAAAATACTATCTATAGTTTTCTTTAAAAGTAATAAAGACACATAGCATTTATTGCCACCCTCCATAGTAATTATCCTCTGCTTTTTATCTATACTTTTAACTTTTAATTTATTTATTATATAAGATTTATGACATCTGATAAATCTATTATCCAACTGAGATTCTAACTCCTTTAAAGTCCCACTAAACTCTATATAACTATTCTCTGTTCTAAGTGCTATAAATCTTTTTTTACACGTTTCAAAATACAAAATATCATCATACTTAACTTTTTCTATTTTATCAACTTTGTCAATAAAAAAACAATCCTCTTCTAATTCACTCTTTATCTTTTCATTAGCAACAAATATACATTCTTTGACTCTTTTACTTACTTCTTCAAAATTTTCTTTAACTATATAATCTATAGCCCCTATATGATATTTAAAAGTAAGATGACTCATATCTTTATGTGATGTAATTATAACTATAATCGCTTTTGTATCTATTTCATTTATTTGTTTTGCTAGTTGAATTCCATTTACATCTCCACCTATATTGATATCTAAGAAATATACCCCTCTATCCTTAAACTCTGATATATAACTTAAAATTTCTTGTGCTGAATCAGTAGATAATGTTATTTCTCCACCTATATCTTCAATTTCTAAAATAGATAATATAGACTCTTCTAGCTTACGCCTTTGCTCTTTATCATCCTCACATATAAATATCCTCATCCTAACTCCTCCTTATTTATATATATCTAACTGTTGAATAAACTCATCTTCAATTTTTATATTAAAAAATGCATTTTCATAATTTTTCAATATATCTTTTAGATTACTTAATCCCATTCCTCTTTCTTCTCCCTTTGATGAAAATCCTTTTTCAAATAATAACGATACATCTTCAACTTTTTGTTTATACGTATTTGAAATAATTATAGATGTAAGATTTGTTTTTTCTAAAATTAAAATATTTAAAGACGGGTCTTGAGACTCCAAGCAAGCCTCTATACTATTATCTAAAAGAATTCCTAATATCCTACATAAATCCAATATATTAAAATTTACTTCTGATATAATATTTGGAATATGTAAGTTTGTTTTTATTTTGTTTTTTTCAGCATGTATTAACTTAGAAGCTACTACCCCTTTAACCTCTATACACTGTATATTACCTATTGATGACCATGTTAAATTGAATAAATCTAACTCCTTACTCAAACATTCAATATGTGAATAAAAAAATTTCTTTAATCCATCTAAATCATTGGATTCTATATGCCCACACATAGATAGCATTATATTTTTATAATCATGCCTAAATTTTTTCATTTCATTAGTCGCATATTCTAATTTTTTGTTATATTCATTTATTTCTTTAATTCTTTTTTGATTATTTATTAACATAATAAGAAATATAGTACATAAAAAAGTTATAAAATATATAAATGGAAGTACTCCATTTCTATCCATTTCTAATCCCAGTGCACAAACTACATTTGTTTGGCTATTTGTTTCAAAGTATATACAAATAGATAATATACTCGTTAATATAATTAATACTTGAAGTTTAAATCTATCTAATATAGTAAATTCTTCTAAATTATTTATAAATGTATTATTTAAAAATCTAGAAACCATTACAATTATTATATATGTAATAATATAATAACAAATTAAATAAATATAGTTTCCTAATTTATATATATTTACCCCAGTTAAAAATGCAATCATATTATAACAAAATATATTAACCGTTATGTATAGAACCGTGGATATAAGAGGTATCGCTATAGTTAACAATGTTTTTTTCGTTATTTTATAAACTACAATAGCATTTATAATATTTAATCCATATAATGGTGAAATTTTTAAATATCTAGCTGTGATAGACAATCCTATATATAAAATAATAAAATAAACAGTTAATTTTATTTTATTTCTCTTAAAATCGTAAAGATTTGTGAAACTTAAATAGACCCCTATACTTGTCAAAAGCATATAAAAATGAAACATATCCCCATATACCTTTCTATTAAATTTTACAAAATTAAAGAGTAACCCTATATAAAAATAGAGTTACTCCTTAATTATACGACACTTATATAATATTCTTTTCTTAATTTGTCTTTAACGTCTAATTTTACATATTTAAAATCTATATTATGATATTTACATCCAATTTCAAAATGCTTTAAAGCTATCCCCATATTAATTTGATTCATATTTTCATCTGAATCTTTTTTCATATATATATCAAGAGACCCATTGTTTTGATAAAATCTCCATGGTTGCGAATTTTTGTATGATGGCGCTATTCTTACACATTCAATTATATTAGTCCATTTTTCATCTACATTCTTAGCAATCTTTTTCATTGGTTTTCTATCTATATTTTCATTTTCTTTTCTAAACAATTCATTTCCATCTGGAAATCCTATAGCTATTAACATTACTGGCTTTTCATTTTCTTCTAAGTGTACAAAGTCTAATATAGACTCTTTATTAAAATTATCATCTAACCAACTCGTTGCTAATCCCATTTCTGTTAATTTTAAAATTAACTCTTCTCCTGCAAATCCTACACTATCTAAATATTTTATTGGAGTTGGCTTCTCAACATCCCCTTCTTCGTTTTCTTCTATTTCAGGAAGTTGAACTGTTAAAACTATATAATGAGGAGCAACTAGTCTATGTCTCTTTTTTATTATAAATTTCAAGCTATCCCCTTTTAAAATAGGATGTGCCTTAATCTTTATTTCTTTATTTAAACTATCCATATCTTCACATAAATTTCGAACTTCTTCAAACATATTTATGCTTAATCTTTTTGTAGAGTATTTTTTTATAGATTTTCTATAAAAAATCGCATCATATAACTGCAAATCTAATTCCTCCTATCTACAAATATAATAAATATTATTATATCAAAATATATAGTTTTATACTATCTTTCATTGTTCTCAAAATAGTTACATTATTTACTTTATTTTTTAAAATCAATCCGTTTTTAAAATTTAAATTTATGGGTATTTTAAAATAATATCGTTAAAATAATAAGTTTGAATAGTCTTTCATTTTAGAATAGTACAACTTTTTAATATTAAAAAAAAACTGTAAATGTATTAACAAAATGATGTTATACTTAGGCTAAGAAAGACTTATTCTTATTTTAAATACAATTATTTTGAAAGGATGTGCCTTTATGAATTTAGAAAAAAATTTAGAAAAATATGCTGAGCTATCTGTTAAGGTAGGAGTTAATATACAACCTGGACAAACGTTATTAGTTAGATCTCCTCTTGAGTGTGCTCCATTTGTAAGAAAAGTTGTAAAAAAAGCTTATGACCTAGGAGCTAAGGATGTACATATAGAATGGTCAGATGAAGAATGTACTCTTATAAAATATTTAAATGCACCAGATGAAACTTTCAACGAGTTCCCAACTTGGGTTTCTGATCAATACGTAAAAATAGCTAAAGAAGGCGGAGCTTTCTTAACTGTTTACGCTCAAGATCCAGATTTATTAAAAGATGTAGACCCTCAAAAAGTTGCTAACTTCCAAAAAGCATCTGCTGAAGCTTTACAAGAGTGGAGATCTTATACTCTATCTGATAAATCAAAATGGAGTATAGTTTCTGTTCCTACAGCAAACTGGTCTAAAAAAGTATTCCCAGGAGTTTCTGAAGAAGAAGCAATAGATAAAATGTGGGAAGCAATATTCCATTGTACAAGAGTCGACCAAGAAGATCCAATAGAAGCTTGGAATCAACATAATAAAAACTTAAAAGTTAGAATGAGCTTCTTAAATGATAGCAAATTTAAAACTTTATACTTCAAATCTGGTAAAACAGATATAACTATGGAATTACCTGAAGGTCATATATGGGCAAGTGGAGCTTCAAAAGATCCAAACGGAGTAAACTTCAATCCAAATATACCAACAGAAGAAGTATTCACTTTACCTCATAAATTTGGTGTTAACGGTATAGTTGCAAGTACTAAACCTCTTGTTTACGGTGGAAATGTTATAAACAACTTTACATTAACATTTAAAGATGGAAAGATAGTAGACTTTACTGCTGAAGAAGGATATGATACTTTAGCTAAATTAATAGATACAGACGAAGGTTCTCACTATCTTGGAGAAGTTGCTTTAGTTCCATTTAAATCTCCTATATCAAATACAAATATAGTATTCTACAATACTTTATACGATGAAAATGCTTCTTGTCACTTTGCTATAGGTACAGCTTATAAGAGCTGTGTTGAAAACGGAGTTAACATACCTCAAGAAGATTTAGATAAACATGGCATAAACTTCAGTATAACTCATGTTGATTTCATGATAGGTTCTGCTGATATGAACATAGTTGGTGAAAAAGCTAACGGTGAAAAAGTTCAAATATTCACAGATGGAAACTGGGCATTCTAATAATAATCAAAAAAGGGCTATCTATTTTAGATAGTCCTTTTATAATTCTAGTATATTTTTTCCGTCCAATTAAGCTTTTCTATATGTTCTAAAACAACATCATCGCTCATTTCTGGGTGTATAGTATCTTCATGAGCTATAGTTAAAACAGACATAGCTACTGCATATTTAACTGTATCTTTTAAACTTACGTTTCTCATGTAACCATATCCTAACCCAGCTACAAATGAATCTCCAGCTCCTGTAACATTTACAACAGGAACATTATTTGCCTTTATAGTTCCTTCTTCAGTTCCATTATTATAATATATACCATCTTCATCTAAGCTTATAAATACATTTTCTATTCCTAAATCTATAAAGTGTTTACCAGCTTTTCTTAAATCATTCTCTGACTTTATTTCGAATCCGCACATTATTTCCGCTTCATATCTGTTAGGTTTTATTGTATGGAAATATTTTATTAAATGTTTTATATGCTTAGCTTTACAAGCAGATACAGGATCTAAGATAAATTTAGTTTGTCCTTCAAAAGTTTTTAATATATATTCAACAATTTCAGGTTTATCCGAGTCTAAAAACATATATTCAGCATTTCTTATTATTTCTGCTTTTGAATCTATAAACTCTGTTGTAAACATGTCAGTTACTTTCATATCAACTACTGCTGATTCAAGTTCTCCTTCATGATTTAAAACAGCCATGTATGTAGGTGTGCTTCCACCTTTAATTATTAAAGAGTCTTCCATATCATAGTTCATAACTTTAGAATGTTCCATCATTCTTCTTCCTGTTTCATCATCACCTAATATTGATATGAACTTTGTATTTATACCTACTCTAGCCATATTTTCTGCTATGTTTCTACATACTCCACCAAAAGAAGTTTTAACCCTTCCTGGATTTGAGTCGTTACATCTATAATTATCATTTGTAAATCCGATTATATCAAATATTGATACTCCAAAAACTAAAGCGTATGGTTGTTTATTATTTGCCATTTTTATCTTCGACCTCCCATAAGAATCACTTTCATATTTTAACATAAAAATATATGCCTTTTCTAGACAAAAAAGCACATATTTTGACCTTTTGCAATATTTTCTAGAAATTTTTTAAAATTAAATACGCTAATATCGTTTTCTTCATTTTTTATTTTTACCAATAAAAATTTACTTTACTCTTATCGTCAATAACTTCATTATTTACTTAAGAAGTTTTTATTTAATACAATTTATTACAATTGTTATAAGAATTTTAGTTTGATATAATAAATTTTTAAGTACTATTATGCTTTTAGGAGGCATCTAATTTTATGAAAAAGTTATTAAGTAAAGCAAGACAAGCAATAAATGATTTTGATATGATACAAGATGGAGATAAAATTGCAGTTGGTTTATCTGGAGGTAAAGATAGTTTAACTCTTCTTCATATTTTAAATAATTATAAAAATTTTTCACCTCAAAAATTTGAGCTTATAGCTATAACATTAAACCCTGGAGGTGTTGATAATTCGCCTTTATATGATTTATGTTCAAATTTAGGAGTTGAATTTCACGAAGTTCAAACAAATATAAAAGAAATTATATTTGATATAAGAAAAGAAAAAAATCCATGTTCTTTATGTGCAAACTTAAGACGTGGCGCCTTAAATGATACAGCAAAAAAACTTGGATGTAGTAAAGTTGCTTTAGGACATCATAAAGATGATGCTGTTGAAACTTTTGTAATGTCTATGTTCTTTGAAGGAAGAGTTAGTTGCTTTTCTCCAAAAACTTATTTAGATAGACAAGATTTAACTATAATAAGACCTATGGTCTATATTGAAGAATATATGACTAAAAAAGCCACTAAGGATTTCAATTATCCTGTAATTAAAAATCCATGCCCAGCTGATGGTCACACAAATAGACAAAATATTAAAGAACTAATACAAAAACTTAACTTAGATATTCCTAATATTAAAAGAAATTTATTTAACTCTCTAAATAACTCAGATCAGTTGTTTATATGGGATAAAGAGAAAATAAAGAATATATAGAAATCAAAAAAGCTACTCAAAATGAGTAGCTTTTATTTTTAATATTTTATATAGGAGTAGCTATTATAACATTTACTATAGACACTATTGCAAATATCAATGTTAAAATATATAAAATCGTTGGAAGTATTTTATGTAATTTTTTAGTTTGTAAGTAATATTTAAATATTCCATATAAGAAATATGTAGCCCATAATTTTATAAGTATATTATTTAACTGACTAGCTATTGCTTGTGCTTGTATATCACTCACAGCTACTGTTGTTATTAAAGATAGAATGGCTAAAACTATAGAGAATACTATAAATCTAATATATAGTAAACTTTTAAAGTATTTTTTGTCTTTTATTTCTTCACTTTCAACAAATCCCATAAACATTTTACTTACAAAGTATAATATATTAACACATATTAAAGCATATATTAATGGTCCAACAATATATGACGCCCATTGAAATGCCATAAATCCGGTTTTCCCTGCGCCTTCAAGTCCTAACTCACCTACTAAGTCAGACATCTGTGAATTCATAACTACTCCACTTAAAATACTTACAGCTACAAGAGCTATAAACCAGTATCTTAATTTTATAGGTTCTTTACTTTCATATTCTTCCTTTGTAAAATCTTTGAAATATTCTTTTGGTTGTATTATTAATGTTTTTAAATCCCTCATATATATTCTCCTTTTTATTTTTAATTATATATAGCCTTTATAGGATCCAGTCTAGATGCTTTGTATGCAGGTATTATCCCAAATATAATACCAACTATTACAGATGTAGCTGATGCACCTATAAATGTTTTTATAGTAACCACAGGCTTAAATGGCATGAACATACCTGCAATTTGTGATAAAACAAATCCTATTAAAATTCCTAACAGTCCCCCTATTAAAGTTACAAACATAGCTTCAAATAAAAATTGCAACATTATAGAATTCGGAGTAGCTCCTATTGCTCTTCTTATTCCTATCTCTCTTTTTCTTTCCGTAACTGAAACATACATTATATTCATAACACCTATACCTCCAACAAATAGTGATATAGCTGTTATAAGAGTAATAAACATAGTTATACTTGAGATTATTTTAGTAAATGCCTCCGTTATACTTCCTGGATTGAAAACATCATATGTTCCATGTATTTCTGGATGATTTTCTTGTAGCATTTCCTTAACTTGTTCTGAAACAGCATCAAAATCATATCCAGGTGATATGAAAACATCTAAAGAAGTTATTTCATTTCCCTTATTCTTATTTTGTAATTCATTTATTCTATCAATAGACGATTTTTGTATTAAATCTTCATTAGCTGAAAATAAGCTCTCCCCTTTTTCTTGAACTCCAATAACTTCAAACATAGTTCCATTTAAGTTTATAGCCTTCCCTACAGCTAACTTAGGATCATCAAATAGTTTTTTTGCATTTTGATATGTTAATACTATTACATCATTTTTTATGTCACTTTTTTCGAAGTATCTTCCATATTCAACTTTATCTGATTTTTGAGCTGGTATTAAGCTCATACTCTCACTATCATCATCATAAGCAGTAGCTCCTATAGATGTATGTCTATCTAAAAAATTAACCTCTCCATACAATCCATTCCCAAAACCAAAGCTTTCCTGTTCCTTTGGTTTTTCAACCTTTTCAACCCCATCTATATGTTTTAAATCATAAATATCATTTTCTATAAACGGTTCAACAGACGATAAATCTGCTTCAGGGTTTTCAGAGTAAAAACTTACAGTAACTTTATTTGCATTTACTTTTCCTGTTGTTTTAGAAACTTGTTCTTTAAGTCCATCCCCAATAGATAATACAACTACAACAGAACTTATACCTATAATAATTCCTATCATAGTTAAGAAAACCCTTAATTTATTAGCTTTTAAGCTTAGCAGAGAACTTTTGATTAAATTTTCTATACTCATATCTATCCCTCCTCAATAAAAACACCGTCTTTAAGGTATACCACTTTTGTTGCATATTTTTTTAGGTCTGGATCATGAGTAACCATAACAATAGTTTTTCCTTGTTTATTTAGTGAACTTAATATGTTCATGATTTCATTACTTGTATTAGTATCCAATGCACCTGTAGGCTCATCAGCAAATATTAATTGAGGATCATTAATAAGCGCTCGTGCAATAGAAATACGTTGTTGCTGACCTCCAGATAACTCATTTGGAAATTGCTTTATTTTTTCTAATAATCCAACCATTTTTAAATTATTTTCAACTCTTTTTAATCTTTCTTTCTTTCCCAATTTATTATCATAAAGAAGAGGAAGTTCTATATTCTGACAGATATTCAAATTATTTATCAAGTGAAATTGTTGAAATATAAACCCTATATTTTTGTTACGAAAATGAGATCTTTCAACTTCTGTTAAATTTGTAACATCTTTTCCATCGAAAATATATTCTCCTTCATCAAACTTATCTAAAAAACCTAAAATATTTAACAGAGTTGTCTTTCCACTCCCTGACTTACCCATTATCATTACAAAATCTCCATGCTTAATTTCCAGGCTTAACGACTTTAAAACATGCAATCTATTTTTTCCTAGTCCATAGTATTTTTGTATATTGTTAAGTTCGATAAAGCTATTCAATTTCCTGACCTTCTTTCATCTCACTATTTATAACTTCTACAATTTCATCTTTTTCTTTTAAGCCTGATGATACTATTGTTGATTTCCCTTTTTCTCCTTTTGTTTTTATATCTTGCTTAACAAGCTTATTATCTTTTATTAAATAAACATATTTTTTACTTCCTTCTGTCTTAACAGCTGAAGTAGGTATCTCTATCAATTTTTCAGTATCTTTTAATTTAACTTGAACATGATATCCATTTACTACATTTTCTTTTGAATCTAAACTTATTGTCACTGGATAATTAGCAACTTGAGATGTTGATACCGCTCCCTCTGTTGGAACAACTTGCTCTTCTGGATCGTAGGAAATATCAAGTATTTCACCTTTTACATTTTTGTCATTTGCTAATACTAGTATATCCACATCTTGATTTAATTTTGTTTTTTCTAAATCTCTCTCTGATACTTGTGCTTTTACATATAAATCATTACTTTTTAACTTTAATAAAACTTGGTTTTCACCCTCTGCTGCTTTACTTGGAACACTAACTTTTCCTGCAAATGGGGCATATTCATGTGTATATTCTTTTTTCTTAAGTTTCTCTATTTGTTTTTTATTACTTTTTATTTGGTCTTCTATAGAAGCTCCTACATTTGGATTCATGACATCTGTATTGTTTTGAATTTCATTATTTTTAGGTTCACTACTTTTATTTTTTTCTTTTTTTAAATCTGATATTTGATCTTCTAAGTCTGATATTTGATTTGCTATTTCTTCGTTTTTATATGTTATAAGCAAACTTCCTTTACTTACAATTTCACCATTTTTCTTGTTTATTTCATAATCTGATCCCTTACTTATGTCTTTATAGAAAATTTTAGATTTTGACGGTTCTACAACTCCACTGAAGAAAGTTTTCTTATTTTCAGGAATTATATACCTTTTAATGGCTTGCTCTTCCTTAACCTTTTTATCTTTGCTTTTATAAGCTAAGAACCCTATGGCTCCTCCCCAAATAACTACTAATGCTAACCCTATAGCTATGTGCTTTTTTTTCATTTTTCCCTCCTACTATTAACTTTACAATTTAAATCCCCATTTTTTAAATCTACATAAATCTTTAAATTTCATACTACCATATACATTTTTATAAAAATCAAAAATGGACTAAAACATGGTTTTAATGGAGTAAAATGTATATTTTTGTTATTTCACTCCACTAAATCGTAATGTTAGTCCACTTTCTACTTTTATATATACTTTTATGTTAGCATTCATGTAAAGTAATTCTAATTTCTAAGGTATATTATTTAACGTTCTTAAATAGCAGTGCCGCTTATATGCTAATTTATTCAAATTAGTACTACCCTTAAATTGAAATTACTTTTTTTGTGTAGATTTTTAATCTTACTTTTAGCAAACATACTATCGTTAAAAAGTGAGATAATAAATGAGTATCTTAAGAAAAAATTTATCTTAATTGAATTCAGCGATTATCTCATACGAAGTTATAAAATTAGAGCACACAATGCTCTAATTTTAAAAATTTAATAAAAAATAGTTAGTCATATTAATATGACTAACTATTTTTTATTATCTCATCTGCGATTAATTTACTTCCTTTTACTATTACAGATGCTCCATTCCCTGGATGCGTTGAAGACCCTATAAAATATAAATTTTTAACACTCTTTGATTTTATATGTGGTCTTAAATACCCTATTTGATTAATGTTATGAGCTATACCAAATGCACATCCTTTATATGCATTAAAATTAGTTTCTATATCCTTAGGAGTCAAATATTTTTCGTAAATAATATTTTCTTCTATATCCTCCATACCCTTAATCTTAGTTATCGATTGTATAACCTTATCTCTAAAACTTTTTACTAGTCTTTCATTCCATTCAATATTCTCATGCTCTAAGTTAGGAACTCTAATCATTATGTTTAAAATCTCCTTTGATTCTCCACATACACTATGATCTATTTTACTAGGACAATACATGTAAAAAGAAGGTTTATTAGGCAAATCACCTTTAAATGGAGCTTGTATATTTTCTTTAAAGTTTTCTCCAATATATATATTATTAACTTTTAAATTTTTATATTTTTTATTTAATCCTAAATAAATGATTAACGTGGAACATGAAAGTTTAAGTTTTTCAATTTTTTTATCTTTATTTACATCTTCCTTTATTAATTTTTTTATTGCATATGGAAAATCTGCATTACATACTACGATATCTGACGAATACTTTCTATCACTAGTACTTACACCTTTTACTATTCCTTTATCTATTAAAATCTCATTTACCTCTTTGTTTATATATATTTTCCCACCCATTTCACAAAATAGTTTTTCTAAAGATTTTATATACGAATACATTCCACCCTTAATATACCAAAGCCCATATAGTTGGGATATAGCTGGGATTAAAGTATATAAATTAGAATTTTCATATGGGTCAATTCCTATATACATACATTGAAACAATAAAAAATCTCTTATTTTATTATCTTTTATATATCTAGACGTATACTTATATGAACTTGGAATTGGATTTAATTTAATTGCAGTTTTTACAGATTCAAAGTTTAAAATCTCTTTTAAATTTTCCATAGGTTTATTTAAAAATTTTTCATTTGATAAAACATATTTGCTATATGAATTTGATATGTACTTTAAATAAGCTACTCCTAAGTTACAATCTATAGATTCTAAAAATTTTATAGTTTTAGAAATATCACTATAAAATTCATAATTAGTATTGTCTTGATAGAAAACTTTGTACATAGTATCTAATTTTACTAAATCTATATACTTTGAATAATCTTTATTTACATAATTAAATATCTCAGTATAGTTTTGAGGTGTCATAAGTATGCTAGCTGTTAAATCAAATTTATCTCCTTTATTTTTAATTTGATTTATTTTTCCTCCTACTGTACTTTCTTTTTCTAAGATAGTAACTCTATAACCATTTTGTAATAATCTTATTCCTGTTGTTAGCCCACCTATTCCTGCTCCAATTACTATAACTTCCTTCATATTTTTCCCTCCTTCCTTTATTAAATATTATTTCCATTAAATTCAACTTTATGATTACACATTCATATATAAATTCATATTTCCCAGGAAAATTTAAATTTATTTTTTTCTAATGAGCATAATATCAATTAGGAGGTGATTTTCATTAAAATCAAAAAAATTTTTTTTAGTTTTTTAGTTTTTTTTATGTTTTTATACATTAACTCGTATGCTAATATGCCCGATAATAAAGAATTTAAATTAGAGCCACTACCTTATGCCTATGATTCACTTGAACCTTATATAGATAAGGAAACTATGATTTTGCACCATGACAAACATCATCAAGCATATGTTGATAACTTAAATAAAATACTTTCCACTCATCCAGAAATTGAATATAAAAGCTTAGATCAACTTTTATCTAATCCAACTATACTTCCACGCGATGTAAGACAAAGTATTATTAATAACGCTGGTGGAGTTTATAATCACAACTTTTTTTGGAGTATAATGAGCCCAAATAAAAGTGGGCAAGCTAAAGATGAACTATTAAAAGCTATAGAAAAAGATTTTGGTTCTTTTGAATCTTTCAAAGAAAAATTTAATAAATCAGCACTAAATACATTTGGATCTGGATGGACTTGGTTAGTTTCTAATGATGATGGCGAGTTAGCTATAATGTCTACTTCAAACCAAGATTCTCCAATTACATCAGGAGTAAAACCTATAATAGCTATAGATCTTTGGGAGCATTCATATTATCTTAAATATAAAAATGAGCGTAATAAGTATATAGAAAATTGGTGGAATGTAGTTAATTGGGAACAAGCAAATAAAAACTATTTATCTAAATAAAAAAGAAGTAGCATTAATTATGCTGCTTCTTCTAATTTTTCTTCATTTTCTTGTTCTTTAATATTTTTCTTTTTCTCTATTTTTTCTATTACTCTATCTATCAATAATCCATTTAAAATTATAACTAACATAGAATATATTCCTTTTCTAAGTCCAAAAGTGAATCCTCCCATTATAGCAACAAATAAATCCACTATTAGAAGTGATATTCCTATATTAAATGTAGTATATTTATTTAATATCTTAGCTAAAATGTCTGTACCACCAGTAGATGCATTTGTTGCGAAAACCATAGCTAGACCTATCGCAGTTACTAATGTACCCCCTATTACAGCAGCCAATAAATTTGTAGTTAAAGCTGTTGAATTTAAAATTTTATCCATAAAATCTATTACTACAGACAACATAAAACTTGCATATATTGTTTTTAATCCAAAATCTCCACCTATTAAAATAAATGATATTGCAAACAGTATTAAATTACCCATAAATATTATAATTCCCATAGATAAACTCGGCGAATAATGGTTTATTATAAGAGCTAAACCACTAAGTCCTCCTCCAGCTATATCATTAGGTGCAAAAAAGTACTGTATCCCAATAGCAACTAAGATTACTCCTATCGTTACAACAATATATTCTTGTAATCCTTTAATAAAATCTGATTTTTTCATGTTTAAGACCTTCCTTCGTTGTCAATGTTTTTAAACGCAATTATTAGAATATCAAATTTTTGATGTTTTTGGTAGTAAAAGTCTTAGCATTTTTGTGTATTTTTTTATATTTCATAAAAAAACTTCCATTTATAATGCATGCTGTTTATTTTTGTTATTTTTTTAGAAAATTTGATTTTCGATTATCATTTACAATCTTTAATATTGAAACTTAAAATTATATTAGTACAAATTTATATTAGGGGGATAAATTATGAGTTTAGATATAAGTTCAAAAAGTAAGGCATTATCTACTTTTCTTAACGAAAATCTTAATGATTTAAAATCTAAGGGTCTATATAACAAAATTGATTCTCTTCAAAGTTCTAATGGTCCTATCATTCAAATAAATGGAAAACATCTAATTAACCTTTCATCTAACAATTATCTTGGACTAGCTACAAATAAAAATTTAATAAATGCTACCGTTGAGGCTACAGAAAAATATGGAGCTGGTGCTGGTGCAGTAAGAACAATAAATGGTACATTAGAAATCCATGATATTTTAGAAAATACTATAGCTAAATTCAAAGGTACAGAATCAGCTATAGCTTTCCAATCAGGATTTAATTGCAATATGGGAGCTATTCAAGCTGTCATGGATAAAAATGATGCAATTTTATCAGATGAACTTAATCATGCATCAATAATAGATGGATGCAAACTTTCTGGATCCAAAATAATAAGATTCAAACATTCAGATATGAATGACTTGAGAGAAAAAGCTAAACAAGCTCAGGAAAGTGGATTGTATAAAAAAATAATGGTTATAACCGATGGAGTTTTCTCTATGGATGGAGATATAGCTAAACTTCCTGAAATAGTTGAAATAGCTGAAGAATTCGACTTAATTACTTACGTTGATGATGCTCATGGTTCTGGAGTTACGGGAAAAGGAGCTGGAACTTGCAAGCACTTTGGTCTATCAGATAAAGTTGATTTCCAAATAGGAACACTATCTAAAGCTATAGGTGTTGTCGGTGGATATGTTGCAGGTTCTAAAGATTTAATAGATTGGTTAAAGGTGAGAGGTAGACCTTTCTTGTTTTCAACATCTCTTACTCCTGGTGCTGCTGCTGCTTGTACCGAATCTATAAATATACTTATGAACGATGATACTTTAGTTCAAAAAGTTTGGGAAAATGGAAATTATCTTAAAACTGGATTAAAATCTTTAGGATTTAATATAGGAAATAGTCAAACGCCGATAACCCCATGCATTATCGGAGATGAAGCCAAAACTCAATTATTTAGTAAAAGACTCCTAGAAGAAGGTGTTTATGCTAAATCAATAGTATTCCCTACTGTTCCTAAAGGTACCGGAAGGGTTAGAAATATGCCAACAGCTGCTCATACAAAAGAAATGTTAGATGATGCTTTAAGTATTTATGAAAAAGTAGGAAAAGAATTAGGAGTTATTAAATAAATTTTTTAATTTTGTAGGGGGTAATTATATGAAAAAAATTCTTATTACTGGAGCTCTTGGTCAAATAGGTTCTGAGTTAACATCAAAACTTCGAAAGGAATATGGAGTGAGCAATGTTTTAGCTACTGATGTTCGCTCAATAGAAGAAAGTGAAGTTGTAAATAATGGTTTATTTGAAACTTTAGATGTTATGGATGTTGAAGCTATGGGAAGACTAGCTAAAAAACACAATGCAGATACTATAATACATCTGGCGTCTTTATTATCTGCAGTAGGAGAACAAAAACCTCAATTTGCATGGAAATTAAATATGGGTGGTTTAGTAAATGCTTTAGAAGTTTCTAAAGAAACTAGTGCTACACTATTCGCACCTAGCTCTATAGCTGCATTTGGACCTAATTCTCCAAAAGATTTAACTCCTCAAGATACTATACAAAGACCAAATACTATGTATGGGGTAACTAAGGTTTCAGGAGAATTATTATCTGATTATTATTACCATAAATTCGGAGTAGACACAAGAAGTGTAAGATTCCCAGGACTTATATCATATGTAACTCCTCCTGGTGGTGGAACAACTGATTACGCTGTTGATATATACTATGAAGCTTTAAAAAATAAAAAATATGAATCCTTTATAGCTGAGGGTACGAAAATGGATATGATGTATATGCCAGATGCTCTTCAAGCTGTTGTTGACCTTCTTGAAGCTGATAGTTCTAAATTAATTCATAGAAATGCATTCAATATAACAGCTATGAACTTCTCTCCTGAAGAAATAGCAGCTGAGATTAAAAAGAATATGCCTGAATTTGAATTTAGCTACAACGTTGACCCAGTTCGTCAATCTATAGCTGAATCTTGGCCTAATTCTATAGACCCATCTTGCGCAGTTAATGAGTGGGGCTTCAAGTTTGAATATGATTTAAGAAAAATGACTATAGATATGTTACAAAAACTAAGCGAAAAAGGTATAGGTAAAGAAAGTGTACATAACGCTTAAAATATAATTAAATAAGCTGCCTCTAAGTTTTATAATCAATATTAAATATAGTAAGGCAGCTTATATTTTATTTACTTAATATCTTCTGTTCTATAGCCAATCTCTTTATTAGCTAGCTTATAAGCTTGTTCTATCATATCTTGCTTACTTTGTCCTTTACCTATTAAACTGTCTATACTAATCTGATTTCTATCTTCAAAATACTTATTAAGCAAATCTTCCTCTATATCATCTTGAGTAGCTAAAGTTCCTTCATGTAATATGTACTTAATATCTAAGCTCTCATTTTTTAAAAATCTACCTACCATAATGCTTCTATGACATCTTATAGGTTCTTGCATTGCTCCTAATAATACTATTCTATATCCCATATCTATTCCGTTTTTGATTCGTTTTACTCCGCTCAAAAATATATCCTCTTTTACAACCTTATCAAAATCTGCATACCCTTCATTGTTATATGATTGCTTACTTCCTCTTTTGGCTCCAAATTCTTCACCCATATAAATATATGTATATCCATCTTTTTTTAAGGTTTCTCTAAAATATTCTTTGTTGTACTGTACATTATATTTAGAATATGGTGTTTCTCTTATATCAACAATACAGTTAATATTATACTTTTTAATCATCTCAATAAATTTTCCATAAGGGTAGTTTGAATGTCCAATTGCAAAAATTTCCATAACTTCATCCTCCTTAGGTATAATCTAATAAAATACTATTTAAATATATCGTCAATTTTTATACTTACCAAATTTAACACCCCTTTAGTTAATCTATAACTCTATCTTCTGTAATTATAGCTGTTATTTCTTCTAAAGTTGCAAATTTATAAAATTCATCATAATTAAATTTTTCTTTTTCCATAACTAAATATATCTTAGTTGAACATTCTATTATTGTTTTCTTTGTATCTCCATCTTCTAAATATATTGTACTTACATACCCAGTTTCTTTATTAATTCCACCTAATCCTATAAAAGCTTTATCGTATGCAAATTTTCTAATATATCTATCCGCTGCAGCTCCTACTATAGCTCCTATTTCTTTATTAAATTCTCCGCCAATACAGATAACTTTTATATTATTATTCATTCTTAGTTCTAGCACAATTTCTATCATATTTGTTACAACAGTAATTGTTTTATTGATATTATTTAACTCTTTTGCAATTTCTAAATTGATTGTCGAAACATCCAAAAAAACTATATCTTTATCTTCTATTAAATCAATTGCCTTTAATGCAATTAATTTTTTTTCTTGAGTATTTATATTTTTTCTTTCATCAATGTTTTTGATATCTATATGATTTTTTTGAGCAATTGCCCCTCCATATACTCTTATTAAATATCCTCTAGATTCTAATTCTTTTAAATCTTTTCTTATACAATCTTCTGTAACCTCAAATAATTTAGATAGTTCTTTTACCTTTACCCTTCCATTCTTTTTTATTATATTTACAATATTTTCATATCTTTCCTCTAGAAACAAATGTTTTCACCTCTTTATTTTATTTATTATTATTTTATATTATTTATTATTATTTTTTATTGATTCTTATTTATTCTTATATTATACTAAAAATATAATATTAATGATATAAATAGCGTTATAAGTTAATTCTTAGCGTGATATTTTTATTATTATATTTATACATTAAAAAGCACTAATCTTAAAAGATTAGTGCTTTTTAATTTTAACTATGCTTTTTTAACAACGCTAGATTTCAATTTCATAGCTCCGAAACCATCTATTTTACACTCTATATCATGTCCATCTGCTGCATCTGGAACTAAACGTATACTCTTTACCTTTGTTCCTATTTTTATAGAAGATGAACTTCCTTTTACTTTAAGATCTTTAACTACTGTTACAGCATCTCCATCGTTTAATACATTTCCGTTTACATCTTTTATAACAACTTCTTTTTCAGCAGAATCTTCTGGATTCCATTCATGTGCACATTCTGGACAAACTAAAAGACTTCCATCTTGATAAGTATATTCTGAATTACATTTTGGGCAATTTGGTAAATTTTCCATATTTATTCCTCCGTTCACAATTTTATTCCTAATCATTCATAGGTATATATAATATCATAGTCTTATCATATTTACAAATTTTCATCCAATTTGACCTTAAAAAACGATATATTCGGTTATTTAACTCATAAATTCATTATATTTCTAAATATACAAATCTATTTAAAGATATTATATAAATTTAATAAAATTATAGATAAAGTTACACTATTAAAAATTTTAATTATAGATTTTTCAGAAACAGCTTTATTTATTTTATATCCAATAATTCCTCCCAATACTCCTCCTACAAGCATATATGGTAACATGTCCAAATTATAACTTGAAAATCCTGTAGTTGCTGCAATTGAAATAATTTTAGATCCTTGAGAAAAAAATATAACTAAAATTGAATTTCTAGCAGCTTCATTAGCTGTCATAGAAAATAGTATTGTAAATGCAGCTACATTTATTGGGCCTCCTCCAATTCCTAAAAATGCTGATATTGCACCTAAGAATAAACCTAACAGCCCAATTGATAAAATATTATTGATTTTATAAGATTTTATATTATCTTTATTTCTCATATATAAAAATACTGATATTAACAATATTATTATAATTATACTTTGCATATTATTAATTAAACCTATATTGATATCTTTTGATAATATAAAACTCATAAGCTTTTGACCTATTATTCCTCCTACTATAGATCCAGTTGCAACTACTATAGTATTTTTAGGATTTATCTTATCTTTTTTCTTTAACTGGTAAAATACAGTTACTATAGACATTATAAATATTGTTGAAGATGATAGTAAATTTATTGTCGGAAGTGCATAATCTCCTAGTGAGTCTAAGACAGGTTTAATTATTATACCGCCCCCAAGACCTGCTGAAGAACCTAATATAGTTGAAAAAAGTGCCACTAAAAAATATATAATTTGCATTTTACCTACTCCTATACAATATTTTAATTTTGTGATTCTAGTTAACTGTTTTATACCCTATATTTTAAATCACTAAAATTTTAATTACTTTCCAGAGTCTTTAAGTTCTAATAAATCCGTCGGAAATACTTTAAATATTTTCTGTCTTAATAAATATTCATTATTAAATCTTAATGACCATGATTTAATAATTGATAAAGGTACTAAAAAAGGTACTTTTTCTTCTTGATACATTTGTAATGAATCTAAGAAAAAAGATTTTTCTTCTTTTGATAATGAATCTGAAAAATATCCTAACAAATGTAAAAGCATATTAACATTTCTTCCTTTGTTTGTTCTATTACTTAAAGCGCTCCTCAATATTGTTTTATATTCTAACAAGCTATCTTCTATATTTTTTTTATTAGCTTTTGCTACAATCCTACCTAATTCTTTTTGTTTCGAAGGACTATAAGCCATTAATAAATACTTATAATCACTTTGAAAATCAATTAAGCTTTTAACTGAATTTTTATTTATTACATTTTCAAAATCTAAATCCACAAAAATTCTTGTTAAAAAATGCTCTCTTATATTAAAATTACTCAGCCTTCCTTCATCTTCTATAGCAATATCCTTAAAGCTTTCAATTAAATCCCCTGCAAACAATCCACTCACTTTTTTAGGTAAAGGCGCTACTTTTCCAAAATCATTATAAATTTTACAATCTTTTATAGCACATGACGGAGATTTACTTTTTAAAATAACTCCATTTATCTTCTTATCTTCTATAGAATTTAAAAAACTATTAGAAAAATCATTCATATTTAAAGTAAAATCTTCTCCTGTTTTTGAATTTAATAATAATATTTTTTCTTCTTTTTTAACTAATCTTAAAGCTTCTCTAGGACATTTAAGTCCTATTTCCATTTCTGGGCATACGTCAATAAAATCAACATGTTCTTTTAGTTTTTCTATAAATTTATCTTTTACCATACTTCCATCATATCTACAATGTTCATGCTCTATACATCTACTTATTAATACTAATGGTTTTTTCTTTTCCATTTTTTATTACCCCCAAATTAAATTGTATAGTAATTATTTAAGCTCTACATTTTGAATTCGTAACACCTATATAATTTAAATGATCAAAAACAAATCTAGAAATTTCATTTTTATGTCTTGTTTTAAAATTATAAAACTTTAAGTTGTATAAGTAATTCCCACTTCCATAATTATTTCTTTTCTTTATAATTTCACTTTGTATATTATATAACTTTCCATCTATATCTATTTTTAATTCTATTTTTTTATTTATGGGCATATCTTCATAAGTTTCCATAAGCATTCCACTACAACTTAAATTTAATGTATTCGCATCATATTCAATATTTTTAATTCCTCAGTTTTAAACTTACAGTCCATTATTATTGGCAATCTATGATTTTTTCGTCTTTCTTTCTTTTCAATTGGAGAAATTATTAATCCTTTATAAAAAGATATATCTTCTCTTATTATTTTTTCAGTAATTAATATTTCTGTTTTAAATAACTCAATTTGATTTATTAACTCTACTTGTATAGTGCTTTTATTTTCAAACCTAACAATTTCATATCTATCAGTAGGACATCTAAATATGATTTTTTTATCTTTAATACGATCCACATAACTTGTATAAATTCGTCCTTTATATAAAGTCCTTATACTTAAATCCATATCATTTAATCTTTCTTCATATCTAACAATAGATTTTTCTAAATTTTTTTCTGATTTTTTACTAAATAAATTAAACATCACTTATCCCCCTAGTTCATTTCTAAATCACCCAAGTTCAGTATAATAATTTATATTTATATTGTAAATAACTTAAATAAAAAGCTAGAAGATTATACTCTCCTAGCTCTTTATTTAATATCTTTTTCTTTTATATTTAGCAATAAATATTGTTGAAATTAATAATATAATTAAACTTATAATTGAAACCCCATAGTAAATCCATCTGTTTTGATTATTGCTTTTTTTATTTGGAGGTATCATCTGTTTGTCATCATTTTTATCACCATTATTTATCATCTCTTGAGGCTTTTCTTTATTATTTTCATCAACTTGCTCTTTTTTATTTATATCTTTATTTTTACCCATATTTTGTTGGCCTAATGAGGGTAAGTTTAAAGTTGTTGCTATATTTCCATATTCTGTAGATGACTGTTCTCCATTTAATTGAGCTTGAACACTTTTAGTTCTATCCTTTCCAAAAGTTAAAAGTTCACTTACTCCAGTTTTATACTCTTCATAACTATAAAATGCCGTAGCATCTTTTTTTACATAATTACTGATTAATTTATTTATCTGAGTAACTCTATTGTTAAATGTGCCACTGCTAAAATAATTATCTGATATTTGTTTTAAATACTTATGATAAAGCTCTTTATAATCATCATTTTCTAAAAGTTTACCTATAAGAGGAGCATCTTCTAAATTGCCTGTAACAGGTGAATCAATTGGGAAGTTTATAGCTTTTTCTCCATCCTTAACAGCGAAGCCTCCGAATGACATGTTTAAATCCCATGGCAATATCTCAGAGACTCCATCTTTTTCATATAGATAGTAATTATGATACATTCCTCCTGAATAACTATCTAAATTAACTAAAAATGTATTCACTGCAAAATATTTTAAAACTTCATCAACATTTAAGTAATTTTCTATGTTTTTTCCAGTTTTAAGGCTTTCCGTTAGATCAATAATATTTTTGAAATTTTTATCTGTTGTATTTTTAAAAACTGCACTATCTCTTAAAATCGAATAACTATCTATATCGTCGTCTATATATTTTAAATCTGCACCTTGGCTATCTTTATTTCCCATCTTAGGCGCTCCACCATTATTTTCATCGTTACCTTTATTAGTTTCTAAATTTTTAACATCTCCATCTTCACGTGAAACATTTTGATTTTGTACAATATTAGGATCATCTCCATTCATAGCTGGAGGTACTTCATCCTTAGGTACATTACCATCCATGCTTGGAGGTTCACCACCCATTTCAGGCATGTTTCCATCCATCTCTGGTCTTTGAATTTCTCCATTATTACCCTTATTACCGCCCATATTCATTGTTTCTGGCTTATATAAATTACCACTTACTTCTCCATAATTTTTCTCAATAAACCTTTCATCTATAACTTCTACTCCTAAATATAATCCCCAATCAGAACCATTTATTTTTATGTCTGTATAAGAATATTCTGGAGTTGCTATGCCTAAAAAGTTATATATATCATAAGAAATAGCTTCTTTCATATAAGTAGCATCAGATATATTATTATTTAAAGCTAACTTTCTAATTCCATGATATGTTTGTCCATCAACATACTGTCCAAAATCAATTTTTATACTGTATCTATCCGTAGTACTATCATTTGCCACAGAAGTTAAACTAGAGTTGCCCTTAGGCCTTATTCCAACATTATTAAACGTTTCTCCGTTTATAATTACATCCGCACTTTTATATTCCTCTTTTGTTGCATTTTCTAAAAGCCATTTCCAATCACTTTCTTTAATTTTTATGTCTATACTAGTTATACTATTTTTATCTAAAACATCTTCTGTATTAGAAATAGTTTCTATATCAGTTTTATTTTTTGGTATGTATATAGACACTACAATAAATACTACAGATAATATAATACTTATTACAGATATATATTTACTTTGTTTGTCATTTATCATTTTGTTTCACCACCTTATTTGCAATAAGTTAGTATACTATTGCTTTTAAGCCATATAATCTCCATTGTAGCTTACTAAAACTACATTCGAAACTCCACTTATACACGATATTTCATTTACAAAGTTTGTTGTAATATTATTTAACTTAACTTCAACAGTCATCTCTATTCCATTTGTTGGCGAAACAGTTTTAGACTTAACGCAATACTTACTTACACTACTTCCTACTTTTTCTAATATTTTATTTTCACTATTGTCACTATCACAGTTTACAACTAGTATGTATGGATTATCAGTTGTTTCTTTGTTTGCAAATAGAACCATTATAATCCCTATAAAAATAGCTCCTAACACAGCTAGTGGTATTAATCCTGCTCCTAATACTATTCCTTCACTAATTGACCAAAATAAAAATGCTATATCCATAGGTTCCTTTACTGCACTCCTAAAACGAACTATAGATAACGCACCAACCATACCTAATGAAAGTACTACATTAGATGTAACACCTAATATAATTAATGTTGTAATTAATGTAAGAGCCATTAAAGACATGCTAAATGTGGATGAATACATAACTCCCTTAAATGTTTTTTTATAAACTTGCATTATAAATAACCCCAACACAAATGCAAGTGACATCGCTATTAACATATCTAAAAATGATATTGATGTCATTTTTTCAATAAAACTTGATTTAAAAATATCACTAAAATTTACTGTTTGATTAGACATTATTTTTCCTCCTAATTTTTATCCATATATTCTAGATGCTGCATATTTTGAAATAGCAGTCGCTCTACGGTTATTAGTTTGTATTATATCTTGTATTATCTCTGGTAGATATTCATCAAACTTCACTTCTAAAACTATTACATCCTTATCTATAGACCCTATAGTGGGTAAATTGTTATCAAAAAAATTAGTACTTTGAATTCCTGTTCTAATTTTTTTATCAAATGTTATTCTTACATTTCCCATCTTATATACATAAGCTTCTCTTGTATAATCAACTATACTTTTAGGTCTCAACATTTCTGACTTAATTTTCGAATAAAATTCAATAAATAAAGGCTTATTGCTTTTGATTAAAAAATCTATATCTCCTTTAATCAGATTCTCACACTCTTCCTTAGTTATTAATTCACTATCTTTAGAACATAGCCCATTGACTTTTGACTTTTTCTCTAGCTTAATAAAAGAGTGGTCATCATTGTAGTATCTTAGCCTAAATTTTTCTCTTACACTTATTCCATTAATTTTTTCCATAAGAACTTTATCTCTAAAGTTATCAAAATAAAGACTTCTAATTTTATATTCCTTTTTTTCATTAGCATTCTTATCTAAACTCATTATTTGAGTTAACCTATTTTTAATAGCTAAGTAATCTGATGTGTTTATATAATGTTTAATTTCATGTCTAAACTTTTTTTCTTTCATAATTTCACCCCCTATCTGCTCGAAATCAATATTATATAAACAAACTTAAAATTTCCTAAAAAAATTTTTCATTGTTAAAAATTCTTTATAATTTATAATAATTATATTTTTAATGTCATTCCTCAACTAATAATCATAACTTATATTAAATATACAAAATAATTTAGAAGGTGGTTAAAATGGAAGCAATAAATATAAATATAGAAATTTATACGAATGAAAATAATTTTAATTTACACCCAGAAATAGCCGCTACAGTTAGTAAATCAGTTACCCCAAGTACAGTAAATTATGAAGAAACTTTTATCTACACAATAAATGCCTCCTTTAGTGGATTGGGAGATTTCGGGCCTATACTCAATGCTTATATAATTGATCTAATCCCTGAGGACATTGAAATTATAACTCTCCCTCCAGTAGGTGGAATAATTAAAGATATAACTACAAACTATGTTCCTGGAGTTGGAACATATATAAAATTTGATTTTGGCTCCATAACAAACCTTGGAGTTGCTTATGTATTCGATTTAGAATGTAAATTTGCATTATCTGCACCTAATAATAGCTCTTTTGTAAATAGTGTAGATTTAACTGTTACTCAAGAATCTAAAGTAACAAATCTTTCTGCAGATTCTCCCCCAATAAATTTAGTTGCTATTGCAGATTTTGAAATTAGTAAAGTAAAAAGACTTCCGATAATAAATCCTGGTCCTGGAAGCAGACTTGTATATGTAATAGATTTAAAAAATCTTGGAGATAAAGGAGCATGTATAAATAATGTTGTTATTTCTGATTTACTACCAAGTGGAATTTCAATAGACCCGTTGTTCCCTCCAGTTGGGGAAGATGTATCACCTGCGCCATTTCAAGATCCTAAATATGATAAAACCCTTAGTCCACCTTTTAACAATCCTGTTGTATTTAATTTATCTGGATTAGGACCATATTGTGGCACAGATTATAGAATTACAATAACTACTTTAGTAGATGCAACTATTTCAACTGATCAAATTGAAAATAAAGTAAATTGGTCTATAGATGGCACTGAACAAAAAGAAGTTACTTTAACTACAGATATTATAGGCGCAATATATTCTTCTTCTATAACTAAATTTGCTCCTATTTACGGAACTACAGTTGCTCCTGATAATAAAATTAGTTATGCATTAAATTTTAGTAATAATGGTAACCAAGACTTATCAAATGTAACTGTTATCGATACAATTCCTCTGGAAGTTACTCCAAATAGATTATTTACTGGAAGATATGGTATAAGTAGCATAGACTATCTACTTACAGGAACGTTACAAATAGATTATAGTACTGATAACCAAGGTACTTGGTTTCCAGTACCACCATTAACATTTGATCCAGCTATAGGTCAGTGGATTCCTCTACCTACTTCTCCTAAAATAACAAATATTAGATTTAGGTTCTCTGATTGGACTTCAGGAGTAAGGCCATTAAACTTACCTAGAATAGATGGAACTATCAATCCTTCAGCTGCTGGATCAACTATAGACAATACTGCAAGTATAAATTGGACTGAAGGTCCTGGACCTTATTCTGATTCAGATACAAAGTCTACAATACTAAACGGTAATGCTTCTTTAAATTTACGTAAATTCAGGGTGGGTACTAATGCTGCAGTTATTCCTGGAAATATAATTACCTATAGATTAATTTTTAATTCTGGAAACTCCACAATTAACAATGCAGTTTTAACTGATTTGTTACCTGAAGAAGTAGAGTATGTATCACCATTAGGAACTATAAATTCAACATATTATAATTACTTTGATGGAGATGGAGGTAGCTCTCAGCCTCTAACATATAATGTTGCCCTTACTCCAAACTATATGGGCTCTGGTAGAACATTAGTAACATTTACCATTACTTCTCCAACTGTATTCCAACAAAATTCTAATGTTTCTATAGATTTCAATGTAAAAGTAAAAGTTGGAGCAACTGGAGTTATCTCTAACAATGGAGAAATCTATGCATCAAACAATGCTGATCCTGCTATCCCTTTTATAAGTAATACAGTAAATACAAATATTTCCTTTATTAATAGTTTAGCTTCTGATAAAAAAGTTAAAGGTGCTCTTGATTCAGATTATACTGAATTCCCCCAAAAAGGAAAAACTTTCAATGGAGGAACTCTAGAGTATAAACTTACACTTTCAAATACAGGAAACCTTAATCTACAAGAATTAGAGGTAGTAGATATTTTTCCTCATGTGGGAGATACAGGTGTAATACTAATTAATGATCCTAGAAAATCTGACTTTAAAGTGTTTCTTACAGATATGCCAGATATAACTGTAACTAGTACAGATCCTTTAATGCCAACACCTACAGTTCAAATACAATATTCAGAAAGTTATAATCCTGTAAGATTTGGTGCAAATAATAATACTATAGGAACTGTAAATGATTGGACTTCTATAGCTCCTTATCCTATTGATCAAGTAAAATCAATAAAACTTATTATTTCTGGATCTCCTTTAAAACCAGGTCAATCAGTTATTCTGTCAATAAAAGCTCAAGTTCCAGTGGGTATCCCAACTACAGATCCTCCTTTGGTGGCTTGGAACAGTTTTGCTCTTAGAGGTTCTTATATAAATCAATTTGGAGCTTTAACTAACTTTTTACCAGTAGAACCTGAAAAAGTTGGTATCACAGTAGAAAACCCTGTATTTCCTGGAAAAATTGGAACCTTTACATGGCATGATGTGCTTGAAAATGGAATATTCCATCCATTAGTTGATAATGGAATAAATAACGCTACAGTATATCTTTATGACGTAGACCCTACGCTAAATCCGCAAGCTTTGCCTATTGCAACATCTATCTCCAATAACGATACTCTAGGAAAACCTGGATACTATTTATTTTCAAATCTACCTTTAAATAAAACTTATTATGTTAAATTTATTCCTCCTTTAGGATTTGAATATACTATTCAAAACTTAAATCCTGATGGAAGTAAACCTGATCCAAGTACGGGCGTAGTAAAAAATATAACACTTACAGATGATAATCCTTTCGTTTTAGACGTTAACGCAGGTTTTATTGATATAATTTGTAGTGTTACAAATATAAAACAATGCCTTTATATTATATGTTCTGATGATGAGATAGAATATGTCGATACAGATCAAACTTTTTTATATGTCAGCATAAAAGATTATTATATAGATAAATCTAAAGTTGTATATGATGAATATTTAGGTCAAATTGTATCTGGTTATTACCTTTATGCAACTGTAGTTGTAGAGTTTCATATTCACTACAATGAAGATGATTTTATACAATACAATATCTCTTATGAAATAAAAATATTTATTCCTGAATATATTTCAAATGATACGCTTTCTCTTAATAGCTTTACAGATAATATAAACTTTTATATTTGTAATTCAAAAGAAACATTATTGGTAAATTTTGATTTATACACATGCATAAATTTTGAGCAAAGTTAATAAAAAGCAGTAATCTCTTAATCGAGATTACTGCTTTTTATATATAATGTTTAATATTATTTAAAAGTATCCCTTTTTTTTAATACCTAACCAATGTTCCTAATAGTGCTTTAAATAAAAATACAAATATATACATAAAAAAGAACTATGATTTTTATCATCATAGTTCTTAATAAGTTTAATTATAATATTTTTAATTAAACTTATACAGTTTCATTATCTATAGCATTTATTGCATCCATGCATTTTATGATATTCCTTATACTCATCCCATTTATGGCATTTCTTACACTGGTTCCAATTATGAAACTTTTCGCATTTTTCACATTCATCCCATTCATCCCATTTATGACATTGCTTGAATTTATCATATTTATGACATTTATCGCATTCGTCCCATTTATTGCATTCATGACATTTATTGCAATTTTCATATCCATAACATTCGTCGCAATTTTGCCATTTATAATATTTATTCCATTCATACCAATCATAGCATTTATGACATTTATTTGAATAAATCATCTTTATATCTCTCCATAGTATAATATTAAGAAATTCTTATTAAAGAACCTCTAGTTTATAATATGTATCCATATCGAAATGTGTGCTATATTGTCAAAATCCATAATAAATTAACTAAAAAAGTTTTTCGTTCAAAATGTACTCCCTATGTAATATGTTATTTTAATATAATTTAAAATATTAACTTTAATTCATGCTAATATTTTTATTTTTTAAAAAGTACTTGCATAAACAAGTATTTAGTTTTATAATATCCAATATAAATTACTTGCATAAACAAGTATTAATTTAAAATAAGATTGGAGACATTTAAAATGAAAACATTAGTAATTATAGCTCATCCTAATATGGATGAATCAAAAGTAAATAAAGCTTGGAAAAATAACTTAGAAAGTAGTGAAAATATAACAATAAATGAAATTTATAAATCTTACCCAGATGGCAAAATAGATGTAAAAAGAGAACAAGAATTAGTTAAAGCTCATGATAGAGTAGTTTTTCAATTCCCATTCCACTGGTATAATGCACCTTCGTTACTAAAACAATGGATGGATTCTGTATTTGCATTCGGTTTCTCTCATGGGCCTAATGGAAATCATTTAAATGGAAAAGAATTTAGATTAGTAATTTCAGCTGGTGGTCAAGAACAATCTTACCAAGCTGGTGGAGCGCAACACTTTACTATAAGTGAATTAACTAAAACATATGAAGCAATGGCAAAATTCACTGGTATGAACTATCGTCCTGCTTTTGTACTTTACGCAACTCATTTATTAAGTGAAGAAGATATAATTAAAAGTGCTGATAAATTAAAATCTATCTTAAACTAAAAAATAGTCAAAATAAAAATAGAATAGCTGAAGCTATTCTATTTTTATTATTTAGTATTAATACTGTTTAAATTTTCAGCTATCTTTGTTAAAAACTTCATCCCTTGTTCTATTTCTTCCTTAGAAATTCCATTAACCGCCTCTTCAAAACATTCTCTAGCTATAGACTCTACAGGTTCCTTCAAAAGTTCCCCTTTTTCAGTCAACTTAATACGATTTATTCTTTTGTCCGAAGGACAACATTGTCTTATTATTAATTCATTTTTTATTAAAGTATTTATCAGCCTAGATGTACTTGCTTGATCTCTATTTGTAAGTTGCGCTAAATTATATTGGCATAAATTCTCATTATCCCAAAGCATAGTTAATATAGTAAACTGCTCAAAAGTAATGTTTATTCCGTTATTTTTTAGCTTTCTTACAAAATTATTCGTTATAATTTTGTCTGTCGCATTTATCAAAAAGGCTAATCCTTTATCTTTTCTATATTTCATGCTATCACCTTTTTTATTAGATTATAAGTTTATCCTATATATAAAAAAATATCTTGTCAAGACAAAGGACTCATTATTAATTAATATATTTTTATAAACTACATAAAAAAGAATATCTATTTTATTAGATATTCTTTTATTTTTATTTATTGAGCTTTATTTGATTGTTTTGATGGTATAAAGTTTCCTACTATACCTGCAATTACAACTGGTACTATCCAGTTAAACCCTATCTTTGCAAAAGGTAATTCATTTACAAATGGAACATTTATACCCTTGCTACTTAGAACTGTAAGTACACTTACTATTAAAGCTACATAAGTTGCACATTTAAATGCATTATCATTTTTAATTTTATTATTAAATAAAGTCATTAATACTAATACTATTGTAGCTGGATAAATAATTGATAATATAGGTGCTGAGAATTTTATTATTGTACTAACTCCAAAGTTTGCTACTATTGCACTGAATATACATACTCCAATAACGATAGTTTCATATTTTACTTTTCCATTTGATAGTTTAGTAAAATATTGAGCTGTAGCTGAAACAAGACCTATAGATGTAGTCAAACAAGCTAGTGCTACAATTATAGCTAATACAACTTTACCAGGTTGACCTAATAATTGCTCTGTTATATTTACGATTAAAGCTGTTTGATTTATATCACTTGGGTTTACACCTTTAAATTGATGAGCAACTGAAGATCCTAAATAAGTAAGTCCTCCGTATACTATAATTAATGCTACCCCTGCAACTAAACCAGCTCGTAAAGTTAATTTAATTTTGTCAGATTCCTCAGTATATCCTTTTTCAACAAGTGACATTATAACAACTGCTGATAAAGCTATAGCTCCAAGTGGATCCATTGTTTGATATCCTTGCCCTATACCCTCTGCAAATATTGCATCTATAGTTGCTGGTTCATTTAAATTTCCAAGAGGAGATACAATACCTACTATAATTAGAAATATTAAAGCTACTAATAATGCTGGTGTTAAGTACTGCCCTATTATATCTACAACTTTAGATGGTTTTATTGTAAGTACCAGTGTTAATCCGAAAAATATTATAGAAAATAATATCGGACTAAAACCTCCAAAAATAGGTTGTATTCCCATTTCAAATGTTGTTGCTCCTGTTCTAGGTATAGCTAAAAGTGGTCCTAAGCAAATCATAATTGCTGTTGCTAGTATTATGGATAATGTTTTCCCACTTCTTGATAAAACCCTACTTATGTCTCCATCACATTTAGCAGCTGCTAATATCGCTAATAAAGCTAATCCTACATCAGCGATAATAAATCCACTGAAACCTAACATCCAGTGCTCTCCAGATACAACTCCTAAATATGGTGGAAATATTAAGTTTCCTGCCCCAAAGAACATGGCGAATAAGGCAAACCCTACAACTACAGTATCTACACTTTGTTTTTTCATAAAAACCCCCTGTATTAATTTTATAGGCTATATCTAATTATTAAATTACTTAATTATATGTTAAACTTACTAAATAAATCAACTATTCTGAAAAATTTAACATAATTTTAGCATTTTGTACCACTAAGTTAAATTTGTGTTAAATCGATTGACTGCTTGTTTATTTATATTTAACAATATCAAAAATAATATTCCTAATTTGTTAAATATAATAATATTTACAGATTTTGTGTTTAATGAAGTTTTTTTGTGTAGTATAATGTAAAGATAAAATACTCAGGTTATATAATCTATAACATGGGTATTTTATCTTTTGTAACAATTGAGAAAGGAGTTTTTTTATGAGCAAAAAAAAGCGGAATATAATTATAGCAATAATGGTTTCTATGTTTCTTGCTGCATTTGAAGGTACTGTTGTAACTACAGCTATGCCTACAATAGCAAAAAGTTTAAATGGATATAATCTTATGAGCTGGGTTTTTTCTTCATATCTTTTAACCTCAGCTGTCTCCACTCCTATCTATGGAAAAATGTCTGACCTTTATGGAAGAAAAAAAATGCTTTCTATTGGTATAGTAATTTTCTTAATAGGTAGTGCCTTATGTGGATTTTCCCAAAGTATGATTCAATTAATAGCATTTAGAGCAATACAAGGTATTGGTGCCGGTTCTATACTAACAGTAACATACACAATTGTTGGAGATGTATTTGATTTAGAAGAACGTTCTAAGGTTCAAGGATGCCTAAGCACAGTATGGGGTGTTTCTAGTCTACTTGGCCCATTTATAGGTGGATTTTTCATAGATTACCTATCTTGGCATTGGATATTCTTTATTAATATACCTTTTGGTATTTTATCTATTTTCCTTCTTAATAAAAATTTCGAGGAAAAATTATCAAATAGTAATCCTAAAATTGATTATCTCGGATCAATATTTTTAACAATATCTATAGTTTCAATATTATTAGGTGTATTTACTACGTCTAGTTCAACAAAAATTATATATGCTATATTAACTATAGTTTCCCTTGTAATTTTCTACTTAATTGAAAAAAAATCAAAAGAACCTATTGTTCCTTTTGATATATTTTCAAAAGATACAATTTTACTAAATTTAATAGGTTTCTTTGTAGCTGTTATACTTATGGTTATAGAGGTTTACATGCCGTTATACACTCAAAATGTTATGGGTTATAGCGCAAAAACTTCTGGACTTTTAATGGCTCCAATGTCTATAACTTGGCTTTTAAGTTCTTTTATTTTAGTAAAGTTATTTAAGAAATTTGGTGAGAAAAAAGTTATCCTAGGGTCTATTTTAATCTTAGCAATAACATGTTATTTGCTTAGATTTACTACTCCAGATACAAATTTAATTTATCTAATTCTTATAATTTTCATCATGGGTGCAGGTTTTGGAGGTGTACTTAATACACTTATAATACTTATCCAAAATGCTGTTACTTATGAAAAAAGAGGAGCTGCAACATCAACAAATACATTAATTCGTACACTTGGTCAAACAATAGGAGTTAGTGTATTCGGAGGATTAATGAACTCAAGTATATCTTCTTACTTTAAAAATTCAGATATTTCAAATGTAACTGCAGATAATATATATTCTTCTGGAGCTAGCACTTATCAAATAATGGAAGCATTTTTTAATGGTGTCCATAATATATTCTATGCTTTAGTGTTTATAGCTTTGATTTGCTTTATTGCTGGAATATTTATAAGTAAAAAATCCATATTAGAAAAAGATGATAATTAAATGTAAAATTTTATAAAATATATACAAAAAAATCTGAAACTCTATATGGAGTTTCAGATTTTTTGTTACTCAAATTTATATGTTGTCCCGGGAAATAATCTTATAAAAATATAATTAATCATTATATGTAGTATTTATAGGTGGTTTCGATACAGATATATCATATCCTTCATTCAGTAAATCAATTTTTCTCATATCTTCAGTAGAAATTTCAAAATCAAAAACTTCTATATTTTCTTTTATTCTATTTTCATTTGATGACTTTGGAATAGGTATAATGCCTTTTTGAATATGCCATCTCAATGCTATTTGTGCTATTGTTTTATTATATTTTTCTTCTAAGTTAATCATTAAATCATTCAAAAATATTCTTCCCCTGCTTATAGGACTCCATGCAATCACTTGAATATCATTTTCTTTACAATAGTTAATCATTTCATTTTTAACACTGAACGGATGAATCTCAACCTGATTTACCATTGGCATTATAGTTGCACTCTTTTTTAACTCTTCTAAGTGATTTATTTTAAAATTACAAACTCCTATAGCTTTAACTTTTCCTATAGAATATAAATATTCAAAAGCTTTCCATGTTTCAGCATTTAATTTATTTGGCCAGTGTATTAGATATAAATCTATACAGTCTACATCTAAATTCTTCAATGACTTATTAAAAGCTTTAATAGTACTATCATATCCATGATCTTCATTCCAAAGTTTTGTTACTAAAAATATTTCTTCTCTATCTATTTTACTCTCTTTTATACCTTTACCTATGCCTTTTTCATTCCCATAAAATGAAGCTGTATCTATCATTCTATATCCTATTTCGAGAGCATTCTTTACTATTTCAGATGTATCTTCATCGTTACCTGACTTGTATGTTCCAAATCCTACAAGAGGTATCTTTACTCCATTACTTAGATTCGTAAATTGTTTATCCATAAAATAATCCTCCCTTTTGTTATCTAAATCATTTTTTAATATTATATCACTATGTAAACTTACATAATATAAACTGATAAAATAAATGAAAAAGGAGGATATATGTTTTTAATAATACACCCTCCTTTTAATTATTTAGAATTATTTCTTATATGTGCTGCAACCTTTACATCTTCTCTTTTTATATGACTAATTATCCAATTAGCAACCTTACTATTAATTTCACCTACTAAGACAATACTTGGCCCTTCTGCTAAGAGCTTTTTCTGTATATTATCAACAGTATCGATAAAATGTTGGTGATACTTTTTATGATTATTGTAATCAGGATAATTATATTTTTTTTGTAAAACTTCTTCATGCCCAAAATGCGTTCTAGTGTAAGAAGATAAAAATTTCACTGTCTTTTCTAATTCAGCTCTACCCTTACCTTTACTGCAAGCTTCTAATAAATCATTTATCGCTTTTATTAATTCTTTATGTTCTGTATCAATTTGTATATTACCAGTTAGTAAATCATCAGTCCATTTATATGCCATTTTGTCTCCTCGCAATCCTTTGCTTATTTTGGTAATTTTTAGTAAATTATACCATCTTTTGATTTCTAAATCTATTATCCTAATTAAAATTGCTATAGAAAATATCTATTTTAAATTTATATAAAATTAAATTTAGCAATAACTAATAAAAAAGATCTCCTAGGAGATCTTTTTTATTAGTTATCTGATTTTATATTTACCCATGCATTATCATACATTTTCTTAACATCCATTGGGAAATCTTCATAGATTTCACATCTATCCATTATTTCTTTAGGCATATATGCATTAGGATTATTTTTCACATTGTCTGGTTGAGCTAATCTAGCTTCTTTATTTGGAGTAGTGTATCCAATTTCATCCGCTATTCTCAACGCACTTTCTTTATCACTAACAAAGTTTATAAATTTCTCTGCTCCTTCAACATTCTCAGCATTTTTAGGTATACATAAGCTATCTATCCAGAAATTTGCTCCTTCTTTAGGGACTACATAAACTAAATTAGGATTCTCATCTTGAAGATTTAACCCTTCTCCTGACCATATCATATTTATATCAGACTCACCTGCTGGAATCATTGTAGTTCCATTGTCCACACCATATATAGGATTTACTGTTTCTCTTTGTTTTATCAATAATGCTTTAGCTTCTTCTATTTCTTTTGGATTTTTCGAGTTTAAAGAGTATCCAAGTTTCTTTAAAGCAGCTCCCATAGTATCTCTATAAGTATCAAACATAAATACTTTATCTTTATATTTTTCATCCCATAAAATATCCCAGCTATCTACTTTTTCCTTAACTACATCTTTGTTATAAATAAGACCTACTGTTCCAAACATATAAGGTACTGAATATTTATTTCCTGGATCTATTTGAAGATTTAAATAATCCTTATCCATTTGAGATATATTAGGTATATTTTCTTTATTTAATTCTTGTATAAGTCCTTTTTTAATCATCCTTGGCATTAAAGCATCAGATACTAAAATAACATCGTATTTAACTCCACCTTTGCTAATTTTTTGATACATTGTTTCCATATCATCAAATGTTTCAACATTGACCTTTATACCATATTTTTTCTCAAATTCTTTTAATGTTTCTTTGTCTATATTTTCTCCATAATTAAGAAAACTGATTTGTTGAGATGAATCTTTACTACATCCAACAAAAAATGCTGCAATCAATAAAATACAAATTGATAAGCTTAATAATTTAAATATTTTTTTCATACTTTAATCCTTTCCTTTAATATAAGATTATTCTAATACCCCAAACTGTAAATAGTCAATCTTCTTTACTTTGTAGTTTTTAATTAAATAATATTCATATCAAATTTTAAATTCCATTTCATGGATATTTATCATTGAAAATAATAAGCTTTTATATTATAATCTAAACTGTTTTGTTACCATAAGTCTAATAATGTTATTATCCTGTGAAATATGTTTTATAGGGGAAATTATTTAATTTTTAGGTCGAAAATAAATTTTATAAGGAGGAGTACAATGGAAAAAAATAATGAAACTGTATTTTGTTCTAAATGTGGACATAAAAATTCACCATCGGACAAGTTTTGTTCGAACTGTGGAAATAGCTTAAAATCTATTGAAGATTCAATAAAAGATGCTACCACAAATATTAAAGATACTATTACTAACAATGAAACTTATAAAAAGTTCACTGATATAAGTGGGGATGGTGCTTTAAAGGCAGATTGGGAAAATGATGATATGATAAATTTCATTCAAAAAAACACTGAGTATTACATACCCAAATTTAAAGAAATGCAAGAATTAGAAAAAAGTACATCTTGGAACTGGGCATCATTCTTTTTAACATCAAATTGGCTATTCTATAGAAAAATGTATGGATATGGAGTGGGGCTAATAATAGCTAATATAATATTCGCTTGTATACCATTCTTAGGCTGGATTTTAAATATAGGAACATATATTGTATGTGGCTTATATGGGAATAGCTTATATTTAAAACATGTCCAAAAACAATTAAGTTCTGTTGATGGTCTTAAAGAAGATATAAAACATAGAGTACTATTATCTAAAGGTGGTACTAACTTAGTATTACCAATTGTCTTAACATTCTTAGTACCTATATTAATATTTATACTAGCATTTTTTGGATTAACATTATCTATAATGTCTAGTCCATATTATTATTAGTTAATTAAAAGGGTTATGCTATAAGTTTTTATAACATAACCCTTTTTAATCTATTTATATTCTTTTATTATCTGTTTAATATTTTTCTTACATCTAATTCCGCAACATATCCCTGTACCTGCTGTAGTATTTTGTTTAATTTCTTTTAATTTTACAGATCCTTTTTTAACTTCACTAATTATTTCTTCTTTGCTTATACCTTTACATAAACATACTAAACTATTATTTCCATCTAATAACTCCTATTCAATATATACTAAATTACTTCTTTTAATTCGTAACTATTATTCTCCTTAGGCATAACCTTAAATAGTAAAATAGATGAGAATGTTAGCATAATCATATCAGTTATAGGTTGAGCATAAATAAATCCTGAAAAACCAAACACTTTGTTTAATATAATTAAAAGAGGCATATATAGTAATCCTTGTCTTGATATAGATAATATAAATGCTACAACAACTTTACCCATAGATTGAGCTGAAGTTGTAGATATCATCTGACCTCCTACAAAAGGAAGGGATATAATTAGAGCTCTAAGTATTATAGTTCCTTTGTTTATAACCTCAGGTTCACTTGTAAATAATCCTATTAAAGAATTAGCAAATACCCCAAATATTAAAGCTAAGCTTAATCCTATTATAGAAGTTATTATTATACCTTTTTTAATAATTTCTTTAACTCTAGTAATATTATTGCATCCATAGTTATACCCAACTAGCGGTTGGCATCCAGCAGAGAATCCCATAAATACAAATGTTCCTATAGTCATTATCTTCATAGCAACTCCCATACCTGCAACAGTTAATGTTCCATAACCTACCGCTATATTATTTACAATAACAGTTGCTACACCCATTAACATTTGATTTAGAGATGCAGGAACTCCTATTGTAAATATTTCTTTGAATATATTTTTATCGTATTTAAATTTCTTTAAATTTATTTTTAAAGTAGTTTTTCCTTTTAAAAATGCATACGTAAAGTAAAGTAAAGTTGATGTTTGACCTATTATAGTTGCTATTGCAGCTCCAGTTATCTCCATCTTAAGTCCAAATATAAAAACTGGATCTAAAACTATATTTACAACAGTTCCTAATGTAAGGCCTATTACAGATTGCATTATATTTCCTTCTGATCTTAAAAGCTGACCTAATGCATAACTACACATAACAGGTATTGCTCCAATAAACATTATAACTATATACTTATAAGTATAATTAAAAGTAGCATCATTTGCGCCTAACCCCTTCGCAATATTAGGAGACATAAATATACCCGCTATCATAACGATTATACTCATAATAACCAAAATACCTGTTGCTATCGATATTGTCTTATTAGCTTCTTCGTAATCCTTATTTCCTAAGCATCTTGATATATATGAAGATGATCCTGATCCTACTATTCCTGCAATAGCCATAAGCATCATAAATACAGGAAGTGATATATTTGCTGCTGCTAATTGATTTGCATCATTTAACATCCCTATAAAGTAAGTATCAACTAAATTATATAAAACTTGAATCATCATCCCCATAACCATAGGTATTGATAATTTTAGTATAGCTTTTGGAACTTTTTCATCTCTTAAAAGTCTAATTTTTTTATCTTCCATTTTGTCCTCCTATTTGTCACTTTCTTCTATTTTTTATACAAAATCTTGATAGTGTATTTAAAGCTTCATTGATTTCTTTTCTTTCTTCATCTTCCATCTTGTCAAACATATCATTTATACTTTTATATAAATTTTCTTCTAACTCAACTGCAATTTGTTCACCTTTTTGAGTTAACTCTAGATTTGTAAATCTCTTATCTTTTTTTGATTTAACTTTTACTACATATCCATTATCAATTAAAATATCCACTGATGTTGTAAATGCCCCTTTTTGAATTCCTATAAATTCATTAATTTTACTCATTTGTTTGTGTTCATGCTTATGAACAAATAGTAAAATTTTTGCATGTGTTTCATTAAGATTATAATCTAATTCTTTTATTGCAGAGTATTTAAATACATTTTTTGTAAAATGATGTACAATCATTAAGTTTTCTATAAAATTTAAATTTTTCATAAAATCTCCCCTTTTTATTAGTTTTAAATAAAACTATCTTACTTTTTATTATATACCACGATAAATAAGATTCAAACAAAAAGTTTTATTTAAAACTATTTATATTAAAATAAAAAACACTAACTAAGTTAGTTAGTGTTTTTTATTTTAATATTTTACTTACATAGCTCTAGCAGGGAATATAGCATCTAAAATTCCTATAACTACAGCTGCTAATAAAGCACCTATAATAGATACACCCATATTAGGTACTAAAAATTGAGCTGCATATATTATTATTGCTGCTATTAAAAATCCTTTTATTCCTTTTCCAAAAGGAGATGCATCTACTCCCATAAACATTTCTACTAAATAATCTAACACTGAAATTACAACAGCAGCTAATAAAAATGACCATATACCCTGTATTGTGAATCCTGGTGTTACAAATGATGTTATAACTAAAATAACTGCAACTAATAGAAATCTTCCTATCCATCTCATTATACTATTATCATTACCGTTTTCATGTACCATAAAAGTCACTCCTTTAAATAAAGTAATTTGTTTTGATTTTTACAAATAATAAAGTAGGTATAAATAATTAAATTTATGCTATTTTTACTTTTCTACTTTATAGTCATATATTAACCACTCTATTTAAAATTATCCATTCTATAATTTGTAGTTTTGAATTAAACCTTTTAACTTATAAAAACCGCACTTATTATAAGCGCGGCTTTCTAAAATTCATAATATAAATTTTTATTTTAGCTTTACAAATTCCCAAGTTTCACCTTGATTTTTTGATTTGTAAAGAGCTTCGGTATTTCCTTTGTAATCTCCATCTGGACCTTGTCCAATTGACATATATAAAACTCCATCCTTCTCATAAGGTATATCTGGCATATCAAATGGCTTTATAACTCCTCCATTATCTAATGTTACTTCCTGTATAGGATATTCTACAAGTTTAAATGATATTCCTCCATCATCTGTACGATATAACGATCCTTCGGTACCAGAAGGCCTTATTGTAGTTATAAATCCAATATTATCATTTATAAACTTAATTCCTCCAACACTTCCAATTGTCCCATTAAAAGGATTTTCATTTATAACTTCCCATATTTTCCCTGAATCTGTAGTCTTACTAAGTGAATATAAACTACTTCCTAATGCTTTATCTACTAAATTAGCTTTATAACCTACTTCTTTAGTTAGATAAAATTCTTCTTTACTTTTATCTGATCCTCCCGATTCCTGCTCATAATCTTCTGGCTGAGGAAGTAAACATGATTTGCTCCAGCTTGAATCGTTTACTAAATTATATCTAGCAGGAGTTATACCTTCGTTACCTGGAGTAAACAAAGATACAGTGTATCCAACAATTTTAGAATCTGTTTGCTCAACACCTGATAATTCTCCCTTTTCATTGATATTAATAATTCCATCCGAATTATATGCCCAATTTCTTTTTCCATAGTAAACTAATCCATAACTGCCTTGATTCCACTTATCAACAGTTTCCTTAACCGGAATAACTTTAACTGTTTCGATTAATGGATTTAATAATTTATCATAGTTATATTTAGGATTAGCATAACCATTTAAAATTAGTAAAATATCCTTAGACTTATTTTTATCATAACTTATTAAATAACTTTTTTCTTTCCCTTTATCATCTTTTCCATATATAAATGTATCAAAAGATGTAATTGTTCCATCTGGTTTAAATTTTAATGAAAAATTATCTGACATATACAATTCTTTTGGGAGTTTATATTTTTTATTAATATCTTCAAATATACCCCCAACGCCATCTTCATATATATTATTATTTTCAAATTTTACTTTTCTTTCATTTTTTAATCGCTCTATAACCCAGGATAACTTTCCTCCATAATTTACTGAGCTCTTATATATTTTAACTCCGTAAAATGATGTTATCGTTAAAATAATTATAATAAAAATATATTTAAATTTAATTGTTTTATTGTATTTATAGTATTTGTTTTTTGTGACTTTAAATATAGTAAATAAAACTATACCTATTATCAATAGTAGACATATAAAAAAGACATAAATATTATTATTCATTCTTCCATACATACATAATGAAGATAATTCATAACAAAATGTCCAATATAAAACTATCAATATTGGATTTGTTATTAAAGAAATAAATATTTTTTTAAAATTTTCCCTAAATATATTAATCACCCCTAATCAAAATTGTAAATTATGCGTTATTTTTAAATATTTTTTCTCATTCTCTTTCCCCCTTAGGAAAAACCTCTGTTAATTATTTTTGTCATCCATATAAAGTAAGAAATATTACTTTAATTATAGCACTATATTTTTCTAATTTTACGACATAAGCTTAATAGAGTATAAAAGTCGCTTTTTAGATTAATTTTAAAAACTAGAAATCATTATCATTATTATTAATGTTTTATATATTTTTTACCGGGTAAAATAAATAGGTATTCATATACCTTATAAAATAACGAAAGGAGATTGTCATAATTTTTATGACATTGATTAATAATGTTTAGCATCTTAGGATTAATTTTATCATTGATACTTATAATGTACCTTGCATATAAAGGGTACTCAACAATAATAACCGCCCCAATAGTTTCTCTATTAACAATAATTCTTACTACAGGATTTGATAGCCATCTAATGGCAAATTATACAGAAGTATATATGGTTGGATTTGCAAATTTTATAAAAAACTACTTCCCTCTTTTTATGACCGGTGCAATTTTTGCGAAATTAATGGAGGAAGCTGGATATGCAAAATCTATAGCTCATTTTATAACTAAGAAACTCGGAAAAAATAAATCTGTATTAGCTGTTGTTCTATCTGGATCACTTCTTACATATGGAGGGGTTTCATTATTTGTTGTTGCATTTATACTTTATCCAATTGCATCTATGTTATTTAAAGAAGCTGATATTCCTAAAAGACTTATTCCTGGAACTATAGCTCTAGGTGCATTTACTTTTACGATGACAGCTATGCCTGGCTCTCCAGAAATTCAAAATGTTATACCCATGAAATACTTTGGTACAGATACATTCGCAGCCCCTATTATAGGAGTTTTTGCAAGTATCTTAATGCTAACACTAGGAATGTTATGGCTTACTAAGCGTGTTAAATCTGCTAGGAAAAATAACGAAGGTTACGGCAATCATAATCATAGTTCTATTGAGGAAAATTATGAGAATTTACCTAATATATTTAGAGCTGTTACCCCTATAATTATAATTTTTATTACTAATTTGTTCTTTTCAAAAGTTTATTATGAAAATATAAACGGCGAATATTTAAGTAGCTTTAATACTACTTTAAGTAATGTTTCTGGAACTTGGAGTGTTATAATTGCAATAGTTCTAGCTGATTTATTTATAATATTAACTAACTATAAAAACATAAAAAATTTAAAATCAGTTCTAGATATAGGTGTTTCTAATTCCTTCAGACCACTTCTTAATTCAAGCGCAATTGTTGGATATGGAAGTGTTATAAAATCATTGGCAGTATTTAGCGTTATTCAAACATTTATTTTCTGTATTTCATCAAATCCAATAATATCAGAAGCTTTATCAGTAAACTTGATTTGTGGACTTACAGCTTCAGCTTCAGGAGGACTTGGAATATCCCTCGATGCACTTGCACCTACTTATTTACAAATGAGTCATTCTTTAAATATTTCTCCTGAAATTCTCCATAGAATAGCTTCTCTTTCTTCTGGTGGATTAGATACTCTACCTCATAATGGAGCTGTGATTACAACACTTGCTATTTGCGGATTAACTCACAAAGAATCTTATAAAGATATTTTTGTTACTTCTGTAGTTATCCCTATTTTAACGACTACTATAGTTGTAATATTAATTTCTCTTAAATTTGCAGTTTAATTATATAAGAAGAGATTATCACTTTTAAAGTATCTCTTCTTATATAAAAATTTTTTCACATTAAAAAGTTTATCTACTTATGCTTTTTAAGTCCTTGTATCCTATCCTTTTTACAGAAACACTTACTACCTTTATTAAAAACAATCCACAAACTAAATTAATTAAAACTGCCGGAACTACTGCTACTAAAAATAATGATTTGAACGTCCCAGGTAATCCTACTAAAACTAATGCAGATAATAAAAAAGTTGTTCCGCTTACTAATGTTCCTATTGGTAATATTATTAAGGATATTATAAAGTCTTGAGTTTTTTCTTTGAATTTTTTTATAAATGAGAACTTATACATAATAAATACTAAAACATATATTATGTTTGTTGTAATAACTTTATCTAATATATTCGGCAATTGTCCTCCAGGAAACTTTGTCGTTAATGCCGTAAAAATTCCAGTTATAACTCCACATACAAGTGAACTTTTATAATCGTCTTTATTTAAAATTATTATTGTAAATAACATTATTAACGTCATATCTGGCTGAATTGGCAAGCCGATAGTTGGTGTTATTTGATGCAATAGTAGCCCAATCGCTAATAGTAGAGAATTTAAAACTAATTTTCTTGTATTTGTTTTCATAATTATGTCCTCCTAGTTTTTTTAAATAATTATTATTTTTCATTGTAAATTTCCAATGATATAAATCGCTGTCTTTTGAGATACCTGTTCACATCATATTTATCACCACCTTAATTTTTTGAAATTAAAAAACTCCGTCCTATATTAATAGGACGGAGTCTATCCGCGTTGCCACCTAATTTACGTACAAAAAATTATTTGTACATCACTCAATTTCAGGTACTATCATACCCTATTCGCTATAACGTGCGACACACGGTAAAGTCTACTCTCACATAATTGTGATTTCAATTTACTCCTCAAAGGCCCATTCACTAAATCACTTCTTGCCAAGATTCCACCACCCTCAGCTCTCTATATTGAACCTAAATTTAGCTACTATCCCTTTTCTTAGGATTTATATTAAAGTTATTTAAAATAATATTCTATACAACTTTATTTGTCAATTTATTTTTTAATAACTACTCATATAATCTATAAATTAATATGATTTATTTATATGAGGTATATATTAAAAAGTTTACTAATTTATTTTAAGACTTAGATTATTTTACTCCAACTTGATCCCATGCAGCTTTAACATCATTAGCTACTTGATCTCCATAAAGGTCTTTTGCTGATTGAACTAAAGAACTTTTAGCATCTTTAAATTGTGATTGTCTTGTTAAGTATTGAGTAAGAGCTCTATAATATATTTTCTCTGCTTTTTCTTTACCTATTTTAGTTATAGTGTTATATGCTGCTTTATTAGGTATACCACTATTTATATGAACTCCACCTCTATCATAATATATACTATAGTTTTTATAGTCTTTCATATTTGCTGGTTGTCCATGTTTTGTAGGATCTTGTAAATCTCTTATAGCTTCACCTGGTGTTTTATATAAATCTTCTCCCATTTGCCAGTCATCACTATCTACAAAATAACCAAATACATCTGAGAATGATTCATTTAATGCTCCTGGTTGATATTGGTAAACTAAGTCTGCTGATGATGATGTAACTCCATGTGTTATCTCATGTGCAACAACGTCATTTGCTGCTGTAAAAGCATTTTCTGTTGTTTTATTTCCATCACCATAACTCATCTCTACGCCATTCCAGTAAGCATTACTCATACTACTTCCATCCTCTTCAGGAACATGAACATAAGAATTTATATCTGATCCTTTACCATCATAACTTTCTCTATTATGAGTATCTTTGTAGTAGTTATAAACTTGATCTGTAAAATAGTGAGCATCTACAGCTGCTTTATCTTGATCGAAGAAGTTTTTTATATTTGTAATAATATTTCCAACTGTTGTATCACCTTTAAAAGCTTCGAAACTTTTAGTTATTATTTGACCTTTATGAGTAGTATCCACTAATTGATACTTACCATTATCTTCAGTTATTTTTAAGTTTTTAATTTGTCCATCTGAACCAATTCCAGTACCTGTTGCTTGAGTTGCTTCTTCTAAAACATTTTGTTTTTCAACTATACTACCATTTTCTGCATCTACTTTAATTAACCAATGAGCAGGCTCTGGAACAGAATATGATAAATCTAAAGCATATACAGCTCTATTAGTTTTTTCATCAACAACAATTTTAGCATCTTGGATTGTATCTTCACCTGATAAGTTTTTAACTTCATCACGTGATTTTTCTATTGATTTAAAAGCTAACTCAATAGCTTTATCTTTATCTATTTTAGTTTCATTTTTAACTTCCAATTTACCTTGATCTAAATCCCCATTTACAAAAACAACTTTTCCATCTTTATCTGTGTGTATCTTAACCTCAGCTTTATCTGCAAAATAACCATCAGCTTTAGGTTTTAGAGTATAGTGAGTAAATCCTAAGTCATCTTTTTCTTTTTTAACTAATTCATATTGATCTGCATTGTCTTTTACTTTGTAATCTTCAGATACATTTTTTAATACATCTTTTAAATCTTTATCTGCTGTAACATTATAAGCTTGAGGCAATTCTTCCTTAGTTTGACTATCTGCAAAACTTACTGTAGGTGCTAAAAATCCGCATGATAACCCCGCAATTGTTAAAATAGCTAAATTTCTTTTAAACATTAAAATCCATCTCCCTTGTTAAATTTTTAATTAATACTTTTGAAAATTTTAACCCTAACTTAAATAACATTAAATTAATGCATAAAAAATATTAGTTAAGCCTTCAGACTGTCAATTTTGAAGTTTTTGTTTTTGTAAAAATTTAAGAGGAATGTTTTTAGAATACAGTTTGGTATAAAAAAATAATATAAATATTGTCTATTTTTATTATATAAAAAACAAATTAATACTTAAAAAAATATCTATTTTTATTTATTTTATTGATAAAATATTGAAAATAAAAGATTTGTTTCTTCTTGAAAATGATTTTGTATACAAAATTTTGGTTATTACTTTAACATAATTATGTTCGTTCTTTCAATATAGATATTATATACGTATAGTTAGATTGTCAACTATTTCCATAAAAAAATATTTAGATTGCTAACTTTAATTATCTAGATTAAATCTGAAAATGGCTTATACACTTAGGTACAAGCCATTAAAATTAATTGTTAAATTTTTTAAATATTCTATTAAAATTTTATTTTTCATCTTCACTCTCCGTGAATTTAAAATTTCCACTTTATTGGGTTATTTAATTATTATTGGTCAAATTATATATATTATTTAAAAATTAAAAAGTAGAAGATTCATTATCATTTGATAACTAACCTTCTACTTTAATACTTAATTTTTTATATTAAATTAAACTCTTTTAAAATTATTTCTTTTTCTTCTCCAAACACTTCTTTCGTCCTTATAAGCGGATATCCTACTTGAAGTATAAGATCAAAGTTATTATCAATATTTTTTTTATGAGTAATTAACGCATAGCTATGGCTTTCTATCACTTCTTTCACTAGTTTAACAGCACCCCAATGGCTATTTTCTAATCGATGTTGGAATCCACATATAAAATCATCTACTGTATATACAAGTGCATAAACTGAAGGAGATGTGTGGAACATATCAGCTAATCTATTTTCATTTGAATCGTATAAATATCCATTTTGACTTAATATACATTGAAGTTCTTCATGATATTTAACCTTACTTAATTCTTCTATATAGTTACTAGAAAACATATTATCACTATCGATTCTAATATGATAAATATATTTATATCCATCTATTAATTTTTCTATATAGATGTCTCCATCATCTGTAAAAATTATATTTTCAGGAAGTTTTGGATATTTAGATAATGCATCAAATATTAAATTTTCACTTTCTTTTGCATATCTCACAACACATTTAAAGTCTTGATTAGTTTGATTAATCAAACTTTTTCCCGTATATTTCATAAATATATCTATTCTATAATCAATCCATTCTTTTGTTTTTGATTGTTTTTTTACATCAATAAATCTGTCATCAAATTCTGGCCAAAACGGGTTTGTGTCTGTATTAAAGGGTATATCTACAATCATAGCAGTTTCTTTGTTCATACTTAGGCACTCCTTTTAAAATATATTTCGCATAATATGACATTTACTAATATACTATGAACTATAGATTCTTTATGTTAATAAGTCTCAAACCAATTTTGAATTAAACAATCTTTTAATATTTGAAATTTCTCTTCACCTATAGAATTTATAATTTCATTTTGAAATTTCTCTTTTAAAATTAATGTTTCTTTACAAAACCTAAATCCCTTTTCAGTTAAACAAAGCACCTTATCTCTAGAATTTACATCTTTATTTTCTATCATGATGTATTCTCTTTCAATTAGACCTTTTGCACATTTATGAGCACCTTGACGTGATATACCTATTATCCTTCCAATCTGTGCCACGGTTAATTTATCTTTTTCAATCAGGGCAAGCATATATGATTCTGTATCAGTAACTCTTTCTTCCCCCATTTCAACCCAAGTTTCTATAACCATTTTTCTAAGCTTTGCATGCTTTTCACTTATTAAATCTATTATATTTAAACTCTGAAAATTTGAATTCATATTAATACTCCTTTTTTATTAAATCTCTTTATATATTATATATAAATTTACAAATAAACAATATAAATTTAGTAAACTTAGTTGACATTTTTAGTTCAAAGGTGATATCATACTTTAGTCAACTAAGTTGACAATAATAAGAAAAGAGAGGTATTTAAATTGTTTAAAAACAAAAAAGAACATTTTATATTTATATTAATGATATGTACAACAATGGTGTTTATTATGAGTTGCTATAATATAGCTATAATTGAAGGTTTTTCATTAAATATATTTAAGCATGCATTAATGGGATTCCCTCTAGCTTTTGTATATGCACTAATAGGAGATATATTCATAGTTGGTAAGATTGTAAAGCTTATTTCAAGTAAAATATTAAAACCAAATGATAGCATTGCAAAAATAGGACTGTGTATGTCATTTTTTACAGGATGCGGTATGGTTATTTGGATGTCATTATTCGGAGTAGTTACTAATATAGGATTATCTTCAAACTTCATTTATGCTTATATTATTGCTATGTTTACAAATTTTATATTTGCAATACCTTTAAACTTACTAATTGTATCACCTTTAATGAGATTTTTATTCTTTAAGCTATTTCCTCCTATTTCACATATTGATAATCAAAGAAAAGCTGTGTAATAATTAAATTAATATAAAAATAGCCCTAATCCTTTAAATTTGGATTAAAGCTATTTTTTCTTAACATCTTTATTGTCTAAAATAATTACAGTTTCTTTATCTTCATTTGCTATTCTCTTTGTGTCATTTACAAGCTGTATAACATCTTTATATGATTTTTTTACTCCCTTTATAAGTAGCGGAACTCCTATAAAATCAATCTTTAGCCATCTAGAAAATAATCCTCCAAGTGTCATTGGTACTGGAACTGTTGGTGAGGTGTTAGAAAATATTATTTTTTCTTCTAATAAATTTTGTTTATGTAGCATAGATGCTAAATTGTATAATCCAGGAATTAGAATTTTTGAACGCCCTCTTCCCATAGCATAAACTTCATTCCCATCTTTATCACTTCCATAATGAAAAAGTTCTCCACGATTTCCATATACCAACTTATTAAAGTTTGGTAGATTCAATATTTCATCCTTAGTTGGTTCTCGATTTTCATCTAACATTTCCAAGTGGTACGCAACTGCTATTATAGAGGAATGAGTCCCTCCGTAACAATTATATATGTATATCATTAAATCACCTATTTTCTGATTGTTTGTTTTTTCAACAAATGTAGTATATGCATTATATGTAAATATTAAACATTTTTGCATATTAAATAATAAATTTTAGTTTACATATTTATGTTAAATCTTAAAATAAAAACTTATAAATACATGGACAAATTTATTATAATAAATTAACATATACTCAATGAGGTGAGTTTCTTTGAATAAACAATCAAATATAGATATAAAAAAATTTATAGACACATTTGAAAACTTAGCAAGAATTGAAAGACATAATCAAACTATTATGGGAATAAAAAAAAGCGAAGCTAGGGTTTTGCTTTGTGTAGAATTTCTTCATGAGGAAAAAAAATGTAAAGTTAATATTTCAGAAATTAGTAAAAATCTATCTATTACTTCTCCTAGTACTACTGAATTCGTAAAAAATTTAATTAGTAAAGGTTATTTAGAAAAACATGTTAGTCAAAATGATAAAAGGTTTATTGAAATAACATTAACTGATGATGGGAAGAAAATAGTACAGGATTTAAAAAAATACTTTAATTCTTTATTTTCTGGAGTTATAGAAATATTAGGAGAAGAAAAAAGCAAATTATTAATTGAATTATTAGATATAGTTAACGTCTATTTCACTGAATGGTATAGTAGACCAAAATAGAAAGTAAATTTCTATTTTGGTCTACTATTTTTTAATTTAATAAAATCTAAGCTATTTAATATTGACTAATTATTATAACCATGTTAGCATATTAATAGTTAGGTTACCTAATTAATATGCTATGAAAATATCAAAGCAAGTAATTTAAAAATTTTCAAAATTACTTGCTAAATATAAGTTAAATATAAAAATTGTTGAGGTGAAAACTATTGAAAAAATCATACATTGTAATGGGATGTACATTCTTAATTGCTCTATCTTTAATTTCAAAAGCATTTTTATTAAATGAAAACATAAAATTATTTTTAGTAATATTCTTTTTTGTTGGTTGTGGAGTAGGATCTTTAAGACTATTTGTTAATAGCCAAATAAAGAAAATGAAGGGAAAAAAATTAATAAGAAAAATTCTCTTCTTTGCAGTTTTACTTGGACTAGGTATTCCTTTTCAAAATTGGTTCAGGGTTAATGTGATAATGACTATGAATAAATCATTTATGCCATGGAATATTTCTATAATGATAACAGGAGCTATTTTTATTACAACTTTCTTTGGTTTTATTAAAGATAAATTAAGTAAAAAAAGAATAACTGAGGATATATTAGCAAAAGCATCATAATATTTATTTTGAATTTTAATTTTGTTAAATTTAAAATCACAGATTAAACTCTAACTTCAATAACCAGAATAAGATTGTATATTTTTAATTTATACAATCTTTTTTTATAGATATTAATATTGAATATTTGATGCACTTAGATACAAAGTTCTTCTATTTACTGAAAGTTTGATTATTACTATGATACTTACAAAATATAATACAAATTTCCAAATTTATGCTACAAGTTTAAAGAAAGTACAATTGAGATTTTAAGCATGAAAAAGGAAGAGTCTTCGTCTTATTCGCAGGCCTCTTCCTTTAATACATATCATATTTCGTCTCACTGCTTATTTTAAACCTTTTAGTCCTATATATAAATTTTTTCACCCTTTATATAATTCCAATTGCCACTATGGTTTTGGCTCTTTGCTCCTAACTCAAAGTGTAACATAGAGATTCCTAAATCAATATCTTCGTATCCATACTTATCTGATACTTTATAAGCTTTTACTTCATTATCTACAAACGAATACCCTATTGGCTGCTTATTTAATGCAGAAGGTGCTTTTATTACAAACTCAATTCCTTCTTTTATCCAACTTGGTAATAACTCAGTATCTTTTTGTAATAATACTTGATCAAATGTTTTTTTACCTTTGTTCATTTTAGAAATTAGTTTTTCTCTTATGCTCTTATCTTCTAAAACTTCACCTACCGCTATTACACAAATTAGTTCTTCATCTTGCTTTATATCTATATATTTTTTACATTCATTTTTATCGTAAGTTCCACCGATCCAACATGTTCCTAAATTCATATAAGTTGATTCTAGTACTAACATTTCTCCATAATACCCAACCTTAGTTTTATAATTATCTATATTTTTATTTCCTACTAAAGCTATACATGAATTTAATCCTTTTATTAATCCATATGAGGCTGAAAATCCTTTAAATAACTTTGAACAATCTTCTATAAATTGAAAATTCAATCCAGTTTCTTCATTTATTTTATAAATTAATTCTTTTATTTTACTTATATCTTTTATTTCTAATTGCTTATTTATATATGCTCTTCTTGAAGTTCTATAGTTTACAGCGTCTATCCAATTTTTATTAAATTCCATTTTAAATCGCTCCTGTATAAGTAATCAATACTTACATTTATCTATTTAATGTATTTTTCTATACAATCTAATTTTTTTACTAATCCATCAAACTCATGAAGATATTTTATATAGTCCTCTTCTGCTAAATTAAGATTTTCTGCTATTCTTCTTGGAATATCTTTTGCCTTGCCTTCAATTTCTAATCCTTTTTTAGTAACAACTATATAAATTTTTCTATCATCATTTTCATCTTTAACTTTTTCTAAATACCCGTTACTTTCCAATTTATTTAAAATAGGAGTCAATGTACCAGTCTTCATTTTTAACTTAGAACTTATTTCTTTAAAAGGTAATTTTTTATGTTCCCACAGAACCATCATAGTTAGATACTGCGGATATGTTAAATCTATCTCTTTTAATAAAGGTCCATATATTCTAACTATACTCTTAGATACTGAGTATATTTTAAAACAAAGTTGATTTTCTAATTTTAAATTTTCGTGCATGGTACATCCTCCTAAAAAACTATACTATTTTTTATTTATTATAACTTCTTTTATAGTATGTATCAAATAATTTCATATTACTGATTCATAATATTTTTATAAATTTTCAGTACATTATTTCAACTTTTGTTATTAAATTTATATACAAACAAGTAAGCTAGATGAAGTATTTATTAATCCATCTAGCTTTATTATATTTATAAAATATATTATTTTACCCAATCCACTACTTGATCCATTGATTGTCTTAGTTTTTCTTCTGGATTATTAACTCTATATCCAAATGCAGCACATAATACAATATTGAACTTGTCTGTGTCTAATAATCCTCTATCCACTAGTATTTTTTCTACTTTATTGTGATCTATACCACCAATAGCACAAGAGTCTATTTCTTGCATAGCTGCTACACTCATCATATTAGCTAATGCAATATGAACTTGTTCTGAAGAATAATTTTCTAAATCTTTATCATCTTTAAATCTAACATCCTCTATAGACTTCATTATACCTTTATACTTATTAGCAATGTCTTCTGGTAAATGTTTAATATCTTTTAATAAATAATCTATATAGTTTGAATCAAATCTTAATTCTTTCGCAGTTCTGCCTAAATATACTACTAAGTGGCTACATGTTGGCATTTGTGTTTTTCCACCCCAACAAACTTCTCCTAATTCACTTTTTAATTCTTCATTTTCTATAACTAAGAATTTCCAAGGTTCGATTCCCATAGAACTTGGTGAAAGTCTTCCTGCTTCAAGGATTACTTCAAATTCATCTTTATTTATTTTTTTATTAGTATCAAACTCTTTACATGCGTGTCTAAAATTTAAAACATCTAGTATCTCTTTTTTATTCATTTTAATGCCTCCTATTTTCTACCTTATATAGTTTTCTATCCTCTATATGATTCTTGATGCTCTCTCTATATACCTCTCTAAAGCTCCATAACTTTCTTTTCTTTTAATGATATTAGAGCTTCAGGTGTATGAGTTGATAAATATACAGTCTTATTTTCTTTTACAAATTCTCTAACATTATTTAAAGTCTGTTTTGCTAAATCTTTATCTTCAAATACTACTGATAATGCATTTTGTCTAAGTGCTTCATCTGTATAAGTTACATCACCATGGAACATATAATGTAATCCTTCAAACTCTGCTACTACTATAGAATTTCCTTTTGTATGTCCATACGCAGGTAACATAAATATGTTATCAGAAATTTTTTGACTTTCTTTAAAGTTTTTATACTCTCCATCTTCAAAGTTAACTCTTACTATATTGTTACCCTTTAAGTCCATTGCTTCAGCTTCTATTTCTGATATATATATTTTAGAATGTTCAAATAATCTAAGTTCTCCTGTGTGATCTTGATGTTTATGTGTAACTATAACTTTATCTATATCTTTTGGTTCATATCCTGCTTTTTTTAATGCATCTACAAAATTATTAACTTTTTCACCAGTGTATATCATTTGTTCAGGTTTTGGTTCTACATCTTTTGTCTCAACTGGTACTCCTGTATCTACTAATATAACTTCTTTTCCAGTATCTATTAAGTAATTTTGTAAACTTGATTCGTAATTTTTATTTGGATCTAATTTTTCTTTTTCAACTGATCCTCCAAATGCAAGTGCTTCTTTCATAAATCCATTTTTATAAAATTCTAATGCTATTATTTTCATTTTTAAATTTCTCCATTCTTTTTTATCGTATGCGATTAATCTTGTACGATTATTATATCGCATTTTTTTAATATGTCAATTATAATTTTTTACAAAAAAATAAAACCGCATCACTTACTTGTGATACGGCTTATATTAATATTTAAATTCTATAAGTTTATTTTTTAATTGATTTTCAATACTTATTAATTCTGCTTCTGCTTCTCTACGTTTTTGACGTCCTTCTGTTTGTATATTAAGTATTTCATCAAGAGTTGAAATTAACGACTCATTTGTAGCTCTAAGCGTTTCAATATCAACAATTCCTCTTTCAGATTCTTTTGCAGTCTCTATAGTTGAAGTTTTTAAAATTTCTGCGTTTTTGCGTAAAAGTTCATTTGTCATATCTGTTACTTCTCTTTGGACTCTTGCAGCATTAGCAGCATGAGCAACCCCAAGCGCTAAAACCATTTGATTTTTCCAAAGTGGAATCGTATTTATAATTGTAGATTGTATTTTTTCAGACATTAATGAATCATTATTTTGAATTAAACGAATTTGAGGAGCCATTTGTAAAGAAATCATTTTAGTTAATTCTAAATCATGAATTTTCTTTTCAAATCTATTACAAAGAGCAACAAAATCTTTTAGTTCCTGAGCATCCTGAGGATTACCACTAGTTCTTGCTTTTTCCTGTAATTTAGGAAGTTCTTCTTTTTCTAGTTTTTGAAGCTTCTTTTTACCCGCTAATATATACATATAAAGCTCTTTAAAATATGCTTTATTTATTTCATACATCTTGTCTAACATAGCAATATCTTTTAAAAGCTGTATTTGATGCGCTTCAAGAATATTGCACATTTTTCCTATATTGTTGTCTACATTTTCATATTTTATTTTCATGTAGGAAATCTTATCTTTTCCTTTTTTAAAGAAACCTAAAATTCCTTTTTTCTCTTCAGATTCTTCAAATGTCTTTAATTCATGAACTACACTAGATAATATCTCTCCAATTTCACCTAAATCTTTAGTTTTTACATTATTTAATGCTGACTGTGAAAAATCAGAAATTTTCTTTTGAGCACCAGCTCCATACTGTAAAATAGAATTTGAGTTATTTATCTGTATTTTATCTACAAATTGATCAACCATTTTTTGTTCTTCTTCTGTAAGTTGCATTTCATTAACTATTTTCTCTTCTATTTTTTCTTCTTTAACTTTTAAATCAATAATTTCCTCTTGAAATGGTTCAAAAGTTAATTCTGGCTTTATATCAATAGATTCTTCTTTAAATTCATCACTCATTCTTAATGCCTCCCTTTTATTTAAAACTTACTTTTTAAAATCATCTTCTACCAATCCCTCTTGTTTAAATAATGTTTTAAGAACAGAAATATCTGTAGAAACATCTAAAACAACATCTTCAAATAAATCATCTAATAAGTTTTCAAAAGCGCTATTAATAAGATCAATACTTTTTTCAATTTCATTTTTAGCATTTTCTATATTCTCGCCTTGAACTACTTGATTATTTATATCTTTGTATGAATTAATTAATTTTATAGTAATAGGAAGATAATGATTTATAAATTTATTAACTTCTTGTATCTTGTTAGGATTCTTTTCAACCTGACTAAGTATTTGGTTTGCAATATTTCCTAGCTTATCTAATTTAACAGCTATTTCTTCTTTGCAAAGATCATTTCTTATATTTTTTATTTGCTCAATATAACTTCTTCCTATTTTAATTGTAGATTCTATTTCTTCTTTCTCTGAATCATAGATTTCTTCATTTAATTTTTCATTATTACTTTCTTTAGCTATTTGTTGATTTTTTAAATTTAAATAGTCATTATAAACTTCATCATTTAGCATAAAGTACGTTTTTTCTTCATCTATATGTCCTTCTAAAAACATGCCTGTATCAATCATTTTACTTAATTCTTTAACAACAAAACTATCTTTTTCTTTTGTAAATTTTGCTAAATCATTAATTAAAAAATAACTATTGTTATTAATAAATCTTACGTATGTCTTAAAACGCTTTACTCTTTTTCTTAATGTTATTCCCCTTAATAACAAACCTAAACTTACTGCAAAGAATAAAAATCCAACTACCAAAATAATATTACTACCTATACTGATAATCCCACCACTGAATAGCATTTTAAGTATTAGAGTTGTAAATACTGAAAACCCAAAAACTAAACTTCCACTAACTCCGAATAATATATAAATTATTCCTGATACACTTCCAGCTGGTTTTTTACTAATGTATGTTGATATATCATTTTTAGGTTTTTTATTTAAATTCATGTACTTTTCACTATATCCATTAAACTTTGATTTAAATTGATTTAAGGTATCCTCAGTTTTATCTGTAATATCCTTTTTTAAATTAGCAAAATCTATTGCTTTAAGTGCATTGCTAACTGTAGACATAATTTGATCTTCTAAATCAGAAAAATCTTTTTTACTCATTATCTTGCCTCCAGGTTATTTTAATTGTAATTAACATAAGTATATATACTATTATGTTAATATTTTAAGTTTATTATATCTTATAATTTAGCTAATTGTAACCGCTAAGTTAAAAGGAAAATAATACATATATTGAATATATTCTTACTTATAAAAATAACCTTAGACAATTTTTATAAATGCCTAAGGCTAAAATTCCACTTATTTATTACAGTGAATTTCATATGATACGTTATTGATCACTTTATTATTTTAATAAACATGAGTTATTATTTTATCATTTGTTCTTATCTTATTTTTTTCCGTAAATAACCATAGCATTCCCTAATACCTTTTTATGTAATAATATAGGTGTCAATTTAATTATATATTCAAGCTTTTCAACTTTAATTTCTGAAATTCCAAGTGAACTAATTCTATTAAAGAACTCATCATTTTTCCCAAATATTTTTTCATCAAGGAATAAATCTAGAAATACAAACTCTCCATCTTTTTTAAGAACCCTTAAAGCTTCTTTCAATACTTTTATTTTGTCAGCCTCGTCTTTTACTTCATGAAAAGTTAAACAACTTACTACTATATCAAATTCATTTTCACTAAATGGTAATTCAGATGCACTTGCTTGTGTAAACTCAATTCTATCTGCTACACCTTCATATTTAGCATTAGTTTCACATATTTGTTTTGAATATTCCCAGTCATTTCCCCAGTAGTCAATTCCTACAAGAGATGCTTTAGTAAATGATTTAGCTAGCTTAGTTATAAGCGAAGCACTACCAACACCTATATCTAATATTTTTGCATTTTCTTTATAACTAATCTTATTTACAATCAAATAATGTATTTTTGATTGTAAATTCCCACCTCTATCTGAAAATTGATAATAAGAATATGATATTATAAATAAAATATATAAAAATGGTAAAAGCAAAACACTAGCACTAATACGCAAATATAAATTAATTGGCAAAAATGATACCAATATTAACAATATAGAAATTGCTAAAAAAGTAATTATTTTATTTATTCTTATCCACGTTTTATAAATTGGTTTCTTGTTCATAAATAACCTTTCTTAGTATAAATTTGATACTCGTAAAAATAACCTTAATCATCTAAATTTCTAAATTAAGGTTACTTTTATATTTTATTTAATTTATAACTGCTATTTATCAAAAGTATCATATTTTTAATAATCTAATAACCTACCATTATCATTCCAATCACCATACATTACACCGTCTCTAGTCTTGTCTATAAATTTTTTTAATCTTCTATCGTATACTTCTCTTTGCTTTTTATATGATTGAATATTATCTATCCTTATCCTTTTATATAATTCAGGTAACTTATTAAAATTATCCCATGCAATAGAATCCTCTTTTATTGAATTTATTACATCTTCATCTATGTCAAATGATTTCATTGATATATCAGGTAAAATAGATCTTCCTGATTCTGTCAGCAGTCCTATTTTTTCAAGTCTTCTACATCTTTCCTTATTTAATTCAGTCCATGAACTATTTTTACGACGTGGAGATATGCGTTGAGCAGTAATTCCTTCTTCTATTTTCTTACATGTACTATCTATCCAACCAAAACACATAGCTTCTTCAACTAAATCTAAATATATAAATTCGCCATTAATTTTAGCTTTTCCTCTGTTAACAATTACCCAACATTCCTTTTCTATTTTATGATTTTTATTTAACCAAGCTCTTAGTTCTTCTCTATTTTTTACATTCAATAAATTGTTTAACTCCATAGTATCTCCTCAAAGTCATAATAATACTTGAAATTCTTCTACACTCCGTTATTTATGGTACGGTTCATTATTGTTTATTCTATATGCTCTATAAACTTGTTCTAATAATATTAACTTCATCATTTGATGAGGAAATGTCATCTTAGAGAAAGACAACTTATAATCCGCTCTTTTTAAAACGTCATCTGCTAGTCCTAATGATCCACCTATTATAAAAGTAATATGGCTATTCCCTCTAACAGCTAATTTACTCATAGTATCTGCTAATTCTTCAGATGATAAATTCTTTCCATCTATAGCTAAAGCTATAACATAACTATTACTTTTTACCTTTGATAAAATCTTTTGGCCTTCTTTATTTTTTACAATTTCCATGTCCTTTTCACTTAAACTTTCTGGACACTTTTCATCATCTAGCTCTATCATATCAAGTTTACAATACTTAGATAATCTCTTTTTAAACTCATCTATTCCTAATTTTAAATACTTCTCTTTAAGCTTTCCAACGCTTATTATAGTTATATTCATAAATGTCTCCTGTTTCTATAGTCTATATATATCCGATGCATCTTCTCTTAAAAGAACATCTAACTTAAGATCTTGTCCAACTATCATGTTGTTTTGTAATAAAATTCCCTTAGTTGTTTCATACGCTAATTCTGGAAAATTATTTTCTTTACTTAAATGTGCAAGTAGTATAGATTCTGTTCCTTGGTTAATTAGTTCCACGCAAAACTTAGCTGCTTCTTCATTTGATAAATGTCCTGTTTCAGACATAACCCTCTTTTTTAAAGCATATGGGTAAGAACCCATCATAAGCATGTTTGGATCATAATTAGATTCCAATACTATTAATTTAGATTTATATAAATGTTTCTTTAAGTTTTCTGTTATACACCCTATATCTGTTGCAATAGATATTTTTTCTTGTTTATCATTATAAAAATTATATCCTACAGAATCTGCAGAGTCATGAGATGTTGAAAATGGTCTTATTATTAAATCATCTAACGAATAGGTTTTATCATTTTCAAAAACTTTCATATTTTTATCTTTTATATCCCCTATTTTATCCTTCATTGCACACCATGTTTTCACATTAGCAAATATAGGTATATCAAATTTTCTTGATAATATTCCAGCCCCTTTTATATGGTCTGAATGTTCATGTGTTATAAATATTCCCTTTAATTCATTTGCATCTATATCTAAATCTTTTAAATTAGTTGTTATTCTCTTTCCGCTAAGGCCTGCATCAACTAGAACCTTAGTGTTCTTACATCCAATATAATGACAGTTTCCACTACTTCCACTTCCTATAGAACTGTATTCTATCATGTGGCACCTCTTTCTTTTACAATCATAAATTATATTATACCAAAAAAATAGAGCCTTAAAATATTTTTTAAGGCTCTACCTAAATTTTACTTACATTTCTTTATTATGTTATCTATATCTACTCCATTTTTTCTCCATAACTCCATAAATTGGGATCCATTTGCATTTTTAAATTTATATGTTTCATAATATTCTTTTAATACTTTAAAAAATACTTTATCTCCTACTTCTTCTCTTATGTTATGGAATACTACTGCACCTTTAGTATATACGTTTAAACTATAATCCATTGAATTTTTGTATTTGCTTGAAGGCTTAAACATATCTTGACTAGAGTACGATTTTGATTGTTTTTCCATAGTGCTCATTAATCTTGTAGCTGTTTCTTTACCATATTTTTTTTCAAAGTAAAGCACTGTAGAATATTCAGTTAAAGCTTCATCTAACCAAGGTTCATTAACTTCATCATTTCCAACTACACTATACCACCATTGATGTGCTGTTTCATGAGCTATTACATATTCTAATAAAAATTTATTTTTAGAATTATATAAGCTTTTATCTATCATAGATAAAGTTGGATACTCCATCCCCCCTATGTAAAAATCACTTGCTATAACAGAATATGTATCATATGGATATTTACCAAACATATCGCTGAATATGTCTATAGAATCTTTTGCTATAGTTGTAGATAAATCAGAGAATTTTTTATCTAAATTATAAGTTAATATTTCTGTATCCTTTGTATAATCTTTTTTAATATTAAATTTATCGCTTAAAACAAAAGCAAAATCTCTTACTTTATTTGCTTCTATATTGTACATGGATTTTTTATCACTTGATTTTGATTCTGTCACCTTTCCAGTAGTTCCAAATTTATATTTAGATGGAGCTAAAAGAGTAACTTTATAATTACTTACATCACTATAAAATGGGTCACCTATACTTTCATAGCTTTTTGTATTCCATCCTCTATCATCATACACACAAGCTATAGGAAACCAATTTGTAACGTTTATAGTATCATTTCCATATCCAAATCTACCAACTGAGTTAGGGATCTTTACATTAAATTTCATATCTATAGATACAGATTCGTTTTGCTTTAAAGGTTTGTCCAAGCGTACTTCTAATATGTCTTCTTTATTACCATCAATATTAAATTTAACTTTTTCTCCACCGATTAATATATTTTGCATATCTATGTAACCTTCATTAAATCCATTTGGATATGCTTGTTTCATTTGAGATTTTTCAAATGGAGCAAATTCTTCTTTTGAAAATGCATTTGGGTATATGTGAAAGTAAATACTCTTTAACTCATTTTTAGTATTATTAACGTATTGTACATTTTGATTGCACATCAAACGCTTACTTTCATCATCTAATATTACATCCATTTTGTAAGAACTCATATTCTCTGTTTTTATATTTGAAACAGGCTTATCAGCTTCTTTATTAAAATAAAATAGCCCTCCTAGAAAAATAATACCTACTATCATAAAAGATATAATTTTTCTATTTTTCCTTCTAAAATCAATAATCAATTTTAAATCCCCCTTTGTCGTTAAATGAATATTTTTTTTAATTCTCTACATCATAATTTGTAATAGATTTTATGTTATAATCAATCTGAGGTGATAAAATGTTCTTTAAAGAAGTCAACGAAATAGATTTAGGCCAAACTACTATTGATAACATATTTATAGATATATTTATGCCAATGGCTAATGGATTATACGTACAAGTTTATCTTTTAGGCTATAGATATGCATGTGATGAGACTTCTAACCCTAAGTTTAATAATAATTCTATTGCAAAAAATTTAAATGTACCATTATCTGATGTATTGGCAGCTTGGGATTTTTGGGAAGACAAGAATTTAATAAAAAAACATAAAAATGATGGGCTAGATGATTTTAGTTTTTCAATAGAGTTTTTAGATTTGAAAAAAATATATATTGATAATATACTAAACGCAAATAATTCAGTTAAATCTGATGTTAATACTATCATTAGCATAAATGATAATCCTGAAATTAGAAAAATGTTTAATTCTATAAATCAAATTATAGGTAGACATCTTCAGTCTAATGAAAAGATTACAATTATGGATATGATAGATAAATATAATATGAGCACAGAAATGATAGTATGCGCTTATGAACACGTTAAAGAACAGACTGGAGTTGCTAAACCTGTTAGTTACGTAGAAGGTATAATTAGAAACTGGTATGATGCTAGTCTTTATACTGTTGAAGATGTTAAAAATAGCTTTGCTCAAAGAAGTAAGCGATTTATGATGTATAAAACAGTATTTAATGAACTAGGATTTTCTAGACAAGCTACAAAAGCTGAAAAGGAAATTATGGATGTATGGTTTGATAAATATAAATTTGATATAGAACTTATTTTAGAAGCATGTTCTAAGTCTAAAAATATTTCTAATCCTTCTATAGCTTATATTAACGGAATTGTTAAGAGTTGGAATGATAAAAATATTAAAACGTTAGAAGACTTAAAAACATCAGAAGAAGAATTTAAGAAACAATCAGAATCTAAAAAAGTTAATTCAAAATCTTCTAATGCTGCTCCTAAACAAGTTAAAACTAGATTCCATAATATAAATCAAACTTTTACTAAATATAGTCCTGATGAATTAGAAAAAATACTTCAAGAAAGCCAAAAAGGCAAATTTAGATAAATAATTTTAGGTAGGTGATTAATATATGAAAGAATCAACATTGAGAGATATTCTTACTTCTTATGAGCGAAAAAGAGATCAATCTGAACGTGATTTACAAGAAAGAAAAAAGAAAGTTTACTCTAGAATACCTGAAATTAAACAAATAGATGAGGAAATAGGTAAGATAGGATTAAAACTTGCTAAATTAATTCTTTTAAATCCTAAGGATAAAGAGTCTATACTAAATGAAACTAAAGCTCAAATGAACGAGTTAAAGAAAAAGAAAGAAGGACTCTTATCAGATAATCGTGTACCTAATGGATATTTAGAAGTTAAACACGATTGCTCTATATGTAAAGATACGGGATTTTTAGGAAATGGACATAAATGTAATTGCCTTAAACAAAGAATAATAAATGAGGCTTATCATATGTCTAATTTATCTAGAGTTCTTCATCATCAAAACTTCTCTACTTTTGATGAGTCTATATTCTCTACTCAAAGAGAAGATTCTTCTGGAGTATCTCCTCAAGAAAATATATTAGAGATATTATCTATATGTGAAGGTTTTGTTATGAACTTCGATAAAGATAATGATGAAAATATGCTTTTCTATGGAGACACAGGTTTAGGGAAAAGTTTTATGTGTAACTGTGTTGCAAAAGAACTTTTAGATAAGGGTTACTTAGTTATATATCAGACTGCTTTTAAAATGTTTGAAATCATAGAAGAATATAAGTTTAAAAATTCAGATGATCATATAACAAAAGATAATTATAATAATTTATTTGATTGTGATCTTTTAATAATTGATGATTTAGGAACAGAGCTTACTAACTCTTTTACTAATAGTGAATTATTTAATATTTTAAATACTCGTCTACTATCAGGAAAGAAAACTATAATTTCAACTAACTTATCCCCTATGCAATTAGGAGATATATACGCACAAAGAATATTCTCTAGAATATTTGATAGATTTAGAATGGTTAAGTTTACAGGTAATGATTTAAGATGGGAACAAAAAATGACTAAGTAGAAAATCTCCGTATTTTCTAACTTAGTCATTTTATTTATATAATATTAATTGTTTATATTTAATTTTCCATCTTTAATTTCAACACAAGTATCTGCCATATCAGCAATTTCATTATTATGAGTTATCATAACTAATGTTTGTCCAAAATCTTTCACACAACTTCCTAATAAAGCCATAACTTCTTCTGTTGTTTTACTATCTAAATTTCCTGTTGGCTCATCTGCAAATATTATTTTAGGTTTATTGGCCAAAGCTCTTGCAATAGCTACCCTCTGTTGTTGACCTCCACTTAATTCATTAGGAAATTTATTAATTTTATCTTTAAGCCCTAAATTATCAATTATACTGTCTATGTATTTTTTATCTACTTTTTTATCGTCTATAGATATTGGAAGTATTATATTCTCGTATACATTTATAACTGGTATTAAGTTAAAGCTTTGAAATATAAATCCAAATTCTTCACTTCTTAATTTAGATAATTTATTTTCATTTAAAGTTGAGATATCTTTACCTTTTAACATTACTTTACCTGATGATACAGTATCTAGTCCTGCAATACAATTTAAAAGTGTACTTTTACCGCTTCCACTCGGACCTATTATAGCTGTAAATTTGCCTTTTTCTATAGATAAATTTATATCTTTTAATGCTTGTACTTTATTGGCCCCTTTACCATATATTTTATTTAAATTTGTTATCTCTAATATATTTGTCACAAAATCCCCACCTTTATTCATTTGTACTCAACCCTTCTACTATGCTCATTTTTTCAATCTTCTTTTTACATAAAAATACTGCTATTAAACACATAATTATAGATACTATTAAAAATTCTACACTTTCAAATATAGGTAATGTAAACTTAATAGCTTCTTCAGTTCCTAATCCCTGTTTATATGCTTCATTTGTAAGTTTTGTAAGTTTATAAATGTTATGAGTAGCAAGTATACTAGCAAATATTGATGCAAAAAATGCATACATTATATTTTCCTTTACAATCATATTTTTAAGTTTTTTAGGACTCATTCCTATAGCTCTTAATGTTGAAAGTTCCTTCATTCTAGTCATTATATTAGCTTTTATTATGCACAGTACATTTATAGATGATATTAGTAGTATTAAACTTACGATTACCAGTGTTTCTTTTGTAGTCTTTTCGCTTTGCTTTATATAGAAATTTTTATAATTGTACTTACTTTCAAATTTTGAAAATGAATTGTTTTTTATAACTTTTTCTATTTCATCTTGAGCTTTTTTATCAGTTCCTTTCTCAATTTGTATATTTAATTTATTATAATTTTCTCGCCCACTTATATTTTTAAAATCCTCTTCATTTAATACAACTTTTAATCCACGAGAAAGACCACCTTCTTTTAAAACATAGTCTCCATTTAAAATTCCAGCAACCTCTATCTTTTCATTTTTATACTCTACTTTATTGTTTTTTGTAACAGGAATCTTTATATTTATTAAATCGCCTACTTTCATATCATTTAATAACTTTGTATGAGGGGATGCATTAGAGTAAAAATAATTCGTTACTAAAGCTTTTGGATATTTACCTTTACTTTTATCACTTATATTTTCCCCTTTTTCAATATATTGATTTAAGTCTTTTAAACTCTTATTGCTATTCCCTTCAATATCTACATATTCTTCCAAATCTTTATTTTCATCAGCTATACCATTTACACTTTTATACTCCTTGGTTAAATCTTTAGAGTTAGTTATAAAAATTCCAGTTAACTCAATAATTGGTTTTACACTTTTTACTTCTTTTATTTTTGATATTTTTTCTATTTCATTTTTACTAAATTTAGTAAAATTAGAATCTGAGTTATTAGTATTATGAAATAACTTTATATCGCTATTTCCCATCGTCATAACAGCAATACTACTATTATCTAGGCTTTTATCTTCACTTTTTGACATTGCAATCGTATCTATAAAAAGTACTCCTCCCAAACTTATGGATATAATACACAGTATTGTTCTTATTTTATTTCTCCAAAAGTTTTTGTAAGCCATTTCTCCTGAAAATCCAAAAACCTTTCTTATTAATTTATAACAAAATCTATTTTTCTGTTTTTTATTAAATTTATCACTGCTTCTAATAGCCTCTACAGGCGAAATTTTCCCACTTTTATATATTGGTACTAAACTTGATATAAACACAGCTATAGTAGCCATTAACATAGGCTCATATATACTAGCTTTACTTATGTAAATATTCACAAACCTTCCATAAATAATGTAAAATCCAGCATATGAAGCTAATATTCCTATCAAGAATCCAAATGCAAGACCTAATGCCAATACGCTAATACTTTCTATCGCAATCATAAATCTTACTTTCTTTTTAGATAAACCAATTGCTCTTAATATACCTATTTGTTTTGTCATATCTATAAGAACTATACTAAATATATTACATATAACTAAAGTTGCCGCTAACATTGGATATAACTTTCGCTTCATTGTATATGTTGTTCCCTTTGACATTGAGTAATCATCTAAAACTTGTGTTAGTGATGCATTTACCATAAAATTTGAATCATTTAATCCATATTTATTTATAATTTCATAAGCTTTTCCAATATCTGGTCTAGATGAGTTTAAATATAAAGTTCCACCATGAGTTACTAAATTGTTTGGTAAAATAGATTCATTGCTATTATCTTTAGTAAAAGCCTTTACTCCATAGTATTCATTTTCACTTGCATAACTACTTGAATCTTCATAGTAAGCATCAGGTTTTTTTACTATACCAACAAGTTTGAACTTTTTATCTTTACTAAATATTTGATTCTCATTATTTTTATCAACGTAATACTTTACAATTTTAAAATCAATTTCTTGATTTAAATCATCACTTAAGCCCATTTCTTTTAATGCTTTTTGCTCTATAACTATTTCATTTGAATTTTTAGGATTACTTCCTTTCGATAATTGATATCCATATGAATCTATAAATTTATCACTATATGAATTTAATTGAATTGATGTTCCGTTTTTTCCTACAATCTTACCTAACCCCAAAATATCATTAACTTCAGTTACTTCCTTATCTTTTTTTAACTTATTAACTATATCATCGCTTAAGTTGCTATATTCAACGTGATAGTCACTATAATTTTTATATGCTTCTTTTATTTCTAGTTTACTTTGTGTTTCTGGTATTACATTTAATGAAAATACTAGTATTACAGCTAACGCTATACTTGTTATTAATGCGATAGTCCTTCCTTTTTGCTCTTTCATATAAGCAATTGCTAACTTAAAACTAATCTTCAAAATATACCCTCCCTTTTGTAATTCATATTTATGCCCCTAAAATCAAAAAAATAAGGTGTTATCTTTTACGTTTAAAAGATAACACCTTATTTTTTTTGATTCAATATTTATAGTACAACTGGTACCTTTGTAGCCCCAACTGTCATGTTTTCATCTATAGGTATATAAATTTGTAATAAAAATTTATTTTTAAAATCCTCTATTTCCAAATCTCCATTATATTTTTCAAGTGAAGATTTAACACTTTTTAGCCCTATTCCATGAATAAATTTATCTTTCTTGCTAGTTATAATCTTACTATTTTTTATTTCTAGTTTATTTATTTTTGAATTTTCACAGCGTATAACATAATATGATTTAACAAGTGTTCCCCTTATTTTTATATATTTTTTATCCATAGAAGTTTTATTGCATGCTTCTATTGCGTTATCTAATATATTTGAAAATATGCTACATACATCTGTCATTTCTATAAAATTACATTTAGAAAAATTAACATCACAAGTTAAATCTATATTATTTTCATTACAAATATTTTGTTTTTCATTTAATATAATATCTAATATCATATTCCCAGTATTATGTATTTCTTTGAACTCGTTTAATTCTTTACTCATTTCATTTATATATTTATTTACATCTTCTTTTTCAGAGCTTAAATTTTTTATACAAAATATATGATTATTTATATCATGATAAAGTTTTTTAACTTTATTTTGAGATTCTTGAAGATTTAAATAATACTTGTACTGAATATCTATTTTTTCTTTTAATAACCTCTCTTCACTTTTTTCTTTAATATCTTTAATGATTTTAAAAACTATCATTAAAAGTAAAAAGCTACTTAAAAAGGATAATTTAGGAGTTGTATTTATATTAAATCCATTAACTTGACTATATAGATCAATCTTAACCATATACAAAACACTAGGTAAAGTATTTATAAGCGCTACTGAAAAATTACTTATTATACAACATATTATAATTATAATATTTAATTTTTCTTTATCTATACTTCTCAATTTCTTAATTTTGCTTATATAACACATATTTATAAACATTGAAATTGTATTTTCTATAATAAATATTATAGTTAAATTATGTTCTGATGTAATTAAAGTATATGGTGTACCTCCTGTTATAATAAAATAAGATATATCGAATATAAACCCTGAGATTATATAATTTGCTGTAGTATAAGTTAAGTAATATAATAATGATTTAAAATAACTTACTTTATAATTTAATTTTGCAAATAAAATAAATACTATCCACTTTAAATTATTTATAAAACCATAATATTGAGTTGCCATATTAAACATAATTGTAGCATCTAAAGCTCCTATTAATAAAAATATGATATCTATATAAATTTTTTTGTATTTTTTTACTTCTAAACAATTTAATATTTTAATAAAAATTAAATACTCAACAAATACTCTTGCAAATCTAGCTATATTTGACATTAATTCAACATCTAACATAACTTTTCTCCTAAAGAACTTAAAAACTTATGCTTAAAATCTTTAAATCTATGCCTACTAACTAAAATCTCTTCTTTATTATCTAATATAGCTACATATTGTTTTATATTTTCTACATAATTTATATTCACTAAGAAACTTTTATGACATCTATAAAAATTATGATTTTTTAATTCCTTTTCAATCTTATCCATGGTCATTTTAGTTTCATAAATTTTATTTTCCGTGTGTATAGTCATATCTTTTCTTTGAATTTCAATATAAGTTATATCTTCGATATTTATTTTGTAAGTTTCATTTTTATTTTCAACTAACACAAATTTATCTCTTTTATTTATAACTTCATCTATACAGCTCAAAATATGTTTCTTAAAATCATCATATTGTATAGGCTTTAGTAAATATCTATAAGCCCTTACTTCATATCCTTCTTGTATGTATTCAATAAGTGACGTTGTAAAAATTATTTCTGGTTTATTTTTATCGATTTCTCTTATCTTTCTAGCTACATCCATTCCAGTTATTTCGTCCATCTGAATGTCTAGTATAAATATATCCGCACCTTGATTATAATTATTAAGTAATTCTTCCCCAGTTGAATATATATTTAAATTGTAATCAATATTTTTTTCATATAATATATTTTGTAAAATTTTTTCTATATTTTTTTGATGTTCTACTTGATCTTCGCATAAAATTATTTCTATCATAATATCCCCTGTATATATTTTTTATATGTTTATATAACTATTATACATAATTTGTAAATATTTCTTAAGTTATAATAACTTTTTATAATAAAAACTCAATTTTCAGTGAGCTCATTGTGATTATATAATTTTTTTGAACACAAAAAAACTCTTAGATAAAATCCAAGAGTTTACTGGTGGGATTAACAGGGCTCGAACCTGTGACCCCCTGCTTGTAAGGCAGGTGCTCTCCCAGCTGAGCTATAATCCCAAATGCTGGTGACCCATAGGGGAATCGAACCCCTGTTACCGCCGTGAAAGGGCGGTGTCTTGACCGCTTGACCAATGGGCCATATTATATTTTTACAAAAAAAAATGGTGATCCATCCGCGACTCGAACGCGGGACACCCTGATTAAAAGTCAGGTGCTCTACCGACTGAGCTAATGGATCATCTTTTTTTGGAGCTAGTGATAGGAATCGAACCTACAACCTGCTGATTACAAGTCAGCTGCTCTACCGTTGAGCCACACTAGCAATGTGTGTTTGGCGACCTGGAAGGGACTCGAACCCTCGACCTCCAGCGTGACAGGCTGGCATTCTAACCAGCTGAACTACCAGGCCGCATATATGGTGGGATTAACAGGGCTCGAACCTGTGACCCCCTGCTTGTAAGGCAGGTGCTCTCCCAGCTGAGCTATAATCCCAAATATTGGTGACCCATAGGGGAATCGAACCCCTGTTACCGCCGTGAAAGGGCGGTGTCTTGACCGCTTGACCAATGGGCCTTACAAAAAAAATGGTGATCCATCCGCGACTCGAACGCGGGACACCCTGATTAAAAGTCAGGTGCTCTACCGACTGAGCTAATGGATCATCTTTGCTGAGATGTTGTTTCGACTTTTTTCTCTGCCGTATCAACAAATACTATTATATTAGCTTTATTAACTTTAGTCAACACTTTTTGTGAAATTTTTTAATTTTTTTAAGCAAATTATTTAAATACCCTATTTTTCAATGGTTTAATCCATTTATTTAAGCATAATTTTCAGCAAAATTTAGTAATTTTGTTAATTTTTTATATTTTTTTAAAGATTATATTATAAAAATATTTTATTAATACTATTTGTAATATAATATTCTTATACTAAATAAAGGAGGTAAATTTATGAACTTCATAAACAAAGAAAATCATACATTTACATTTTCAAGCTTAAATAATCCAGTTCTTAAAGTAAAATCAGGAAGCAATGTAGTTTTTGAAACTCATGATTGCATGTGTAGCCAAATAACATGTAGTGATGACAATATGGATAGTATAGATTTTGATAGAGTAAATCCAGCAACTGGACCTTTATACATAGAAAATTCTATGCCTAACCAGACTTTAAAAGTTAGTATAAATTCTATTGAACTAAAAGGAAATGCTCTTGCCATGACAGGTCCTGGAGTTGGAGTTCTTGGTAATAAACTAGATACTATGACTCATAATATTTTAAAAATAGAAAATGAAAAAGCTTTATTTAATAATTTAGAACTTCCTCTAAACAAAATGATTGGTGTTATAGGTGTTGCCCCAAGCGATAATAAGTCTATAAATTGTGGAACTCCTGGTAGTCACGGTGGTAACATGGACTGTAAGATTATAGCTGAGGGTTCTAGTGTATATCTTCCTATATCAATAGAAGGATCTTTATTGTCTCTTGGAGATATCCATGCTGTTATGGGTGATGGTGAGATCGGCGTAAGCGGAGCTGAAATAGGAGCTCTAGTTGATGTAAAAGTTGAAGTAATAGATAACTTAACAATAAAGAATCCTATCTTAGAAACTGAAGATGCTTATTATACTGTAGCTTCTGCTGAAACATTGGATGATGCTTATGAAATCGCTATCGAAGATATGTTTGATATTTTACTTCCTAAATGCAACTTATCTAAAAATGATCTAGTTATGCTAATGAGTTTAACTAGTGATATAGAAGTTTGCCAAGTTGTTGATCCTTTAAAAACTATTAGATTTAAAGTTAAAAAAGATATTTTAAGTCAATTAAATATAGATAAATTAATATAAAAATAAAATAAAGCTATGTTAAAACATTATATAATGTTTTAACATAGCTTTTAGTTTTATATATTATAAAATTAGAATATATTTTTTCTTACTATAGTTTGAGCTCTGTTTGGTCCAACTGAAACCATATCTACATTTACTCCAACTAACTCTTCTATTTTAGCTATATATTTCTTAGCATTTTCAGGAAGTTCTTCATATGTTTCCATACCTGTTAAATCTTCAGACCATCCTTCTAACTCTTCATATATAGGCTCGCACTTAGCTAAATCTTCTAATGAAGCTGGGAATTCTCTTAAAACTTTGTCTCCCATTTTGTAAGATGTACATATTTTAACTGTATCAAATCCAGTTAAAACGTCTAATAACATTAAAGATATACTAGTTAATCCATTAACTCTAGCAGCATATCTAACTATTACAGCATCAAACCATCCACATCTTCTTGCTCTACCTGTAGTTGTTCCGAACTCTCTTCCTTGAGTTCTTATCTTGTCCCCTGTTTCATCGTTTAACTCTGTAACAAATGGTCCTTCTCCAACTCTAGTAGTGTAAGATTTTACTATACCTACAACATCTTTTATCATGTTAGGTCCAACACCAGCTCCTACAGAGAATCCTCCTGATGTAGGATGAGAAGATGTTACGAACGGATACGTTCCTAAATCTAAATCTAGTAATGTACCTTGAGCTCCTTCAAATAAGACTTTCTTTCCTGCTTTTATAGCTTCGTATACAACAACTGATGTATCATCTACGTAAGATCTTATTTGCTCTGCATACCCTAAGTATTCATTGTATATAGCATCGAAGTCAAACTCTTCTGCTCCATATATATTCTTAACTATTTTATTCTTAGCATCTATTTGAGCTTTTAATTTTTTAGCGAATATATCTTTATCCATTAAGTCACATATTCTTATTCCAGATCTCTCTGTTTTATCCATGTAACAAGGTCCTATACCTTTTTTAGTAGTACCTATTTTATTATCTCCTCTAGCTTCTTCAGCTAAAGCATCTAATTCCTTGTGATATGGGAATATAACATGCGCTCTATCACTTATTTTTATATTTTTAGTATCTATATTATCTGCATTTAACTTAGCTAATTCTTCTAAAAATCCTTTTGGATCAAATACTATTCCGTTACCTATTACATTTATAGTTTCTGGATTTAATACTCCTGATGGTATTAGGTGTAATGCATATTTCTTTCCATCAACAACTAATGTATGACCTGCATTGTTTCCACCTTGTCCTCTTACTACTACATCAGCTTGTGTAGCTAAATAGTCTATAACTTTACCTTTACCTTCGTCTCCCCATTGAGAGCCTACTATAGCAACAGTCTTCATATTAATTCACCTCTAATTATTTTATTCGAACACTTACTTTCTTATTTTACCAAACATTCGCTTTATTTTCAAAACCTTTTTTATTAACCTATTTTATTTAGTATGTATTTTTCCACATATTCTAAGCTTTCTAGGGTTTTTATTTCGTGTTCATTGTTTTCTATAAATCTAACCATATCATTTACATTGTTAGCCTTTTTTACTAGTTTATTATCTCCTGTAAATGTATTTGTAATGTATATTTTTACTTTATTATTTTCTTCAATACCATATACAACTATAGTTTCTTTATCTTTATCATCAATTATTCTACATATATTGATTTCTTTGTTTATAAACTCTGTATTTGGATATATATATACTATATTTATCATTTTTTTCTCCCCCGTTGAAAAAATTATACTAATTATAAGAAAGCAAGCTAAATTAGCTTGCTTTTTTAATTTGACTTTTATCCACCATTTATCCACAGAGCATCTGTGGAAACTGTGGATATCGTTTCGATAATTTAAAATAAAAATATCCACATATGATTATTTTTTATAAAATTATCAACATGTGGATATTTTTTTATTACATTTCTCTAGCTTTATTTGCAAATTTTTGTATTTCACCTAACCAAACAAGTTCAACTGATCCAGTTTCACCATGTCTATTTTTAGCAATTATAATTTCTCCTATATTCTTTCTTTCTGAATCAGGATGATAATATTCATCTCTGTATAGGAACATTACTATATCTGCATCCTGCTCGATAGCTCCAGATTCTCTTAAATCGGATAACATAGGTCTATGGTCTGATCTTTGTTCTGGTGCACGTGATAACTGAGATAATGCTACTACAGGACAATTCAATTCCTTAGCTATTATCTTCAAAGATCTAGAAATTTTAGATATTTCTTGTTGTCTACTTTCATTCCCTCCATCACCTTCCATAAGTTGAAGGTAATCTATAAGAATTAGGTCTAAACCTTTTTCAATTTTTAATTTTCTACACTTCGATCTTAATTCACCTATTTTTATACCAGGTGTATCGTCTATATATATGTTGGCGTTAGATAAAACAGACATAGCATCTATAATTCTAGGCCAGTCATTTTCATCTAAGTTACCAGTTTTTATCTTTTTCAATTCTACATGAGATTGTGCAGATAACATACGTTGAACTAATTGTTCTTTTGACATCTCTAAACTAAATACAGCTACAGATGCATCACCTTTAAGTGCTGCATTTTGGACTAAGTTAAGAGAAAATGCTGTTTTACCCATTGCAGGACGTGCTGCAACAAGTAGCAAGTCTGTTCTTTGTAGTCCATTGGTTTTCTTATTTAAGTCGTCAAATCCAGTAGTTATTCCAGTTATATCTTCCTTATTAGTATATAACTTTTCTATAGTGTCATATGTATCCATAAGTACTGAATTTATAGTCTGGAAATCTTCGCTAGATTTTTCTTGAGATATATCAAATATTTGCTTTTCTGCTTTTTCTAAAATGTCTTCTACTTTTATTGAACTATCATATCCTAAGTTTAATATATCATTAGATACTCTTATAAGCTTTCTTAAAACTGATTTCTCTTTCACTATATCTGCATAATACTTAACATTAGAAGTTGTAGGTACTATAGTAGATAAGCTAGTTATATAGCTTATTCCTCCTATATCCTCTAGATGACCTTGCTTCTTTAACTCTTCAGTAAGAGTTATTAAATCTATAGGCTCATTTTTATTGTTTAGCTTCATCATGCACTCATAAATAATTTTATGAGCTTCTTTATAAAAATCTTCAGGTTTTATAGTTTCTGTAACAGTTATTATAGCTTCTTTATCTAATAGTATAGATCCTAGTATAGATTGCTCAGACTCCACACTATGTGGAGGAATTCTACCTATATCCTCCATTTATCTCACCTCTAGTGTTTTTCTTATTGTTTTTCTTTTACGTCTACTCTCATTTTAGTAACTACTTTTTGATGTATTTTTATTTCAACAAATCTTGAACCTAAAACTCTTATAGGCTCATCTAATATAACTTTTCTCTTATCTACATCTATTCCATGTTCTTTTTTTATTTGAGCAGCTATATCTTTAGATGTTATAGAACCAAATAATCTTCCACCATCACCAGCTTTAGAATACATAGTTATATTCATTTCTTCCATTTTCTTTCCTAATTCAACTGCTGCTTCGTATTCTTTTTGTTCTTTTATTTGTTGAGATGTTTGTTTTTCTTTTAATTCTTTTAACTCTGTATTTCCAGCCTGAACTGCTAATTTTTTAGGGAATAAAAAGTTTCTAGCGTATCCATCACTAACTTCCTTTACATCACCTTTTTTTCCTGTTCCTTTTATGTCTTTTAATAATATAACTTTCATTACTCTTCTTCCTCCTCTAGATATTGTGTTATGATGTCTGATACCATCTTATATCCTTCTTCTAAAGATACTCCTTCAAGTTGAGCTCCTGCTATATCAATGTGGCCTCCGCCACCTAGTTTTTCCATTAATACATGTACGTTAATAGACCCTAATGATCTAGCACTTATAAATATAGTTCCTGATTTAGTTTTACCTAATACAAATGATGCTTCTACATCTTTTATACTTAAAAGCTCATCTGCAGCTTGAGCTACAACTACATTTATATTATTTATATCCGACTTGCAGTAAGCTAAACATATCTTGTCATTTATAACTTTAGTGCTTTGAATTATCTCTGCTTTCGTTACAAAATCTTCTAAATTAGAGTTAAATAACTTCTTAACTTCTATTGTATCTGCTCCTGCTTTTTTCAGATATGATGCTGCTTCAAATGTTCTAACTCCTGTTTTAAATGCAAAGTTTTTAGTATCTAAACTTATTCCTGCCATTAATCCTTCTGCTGTTAATTTATTTATTTTAACATCTTCTTCCATATATTGAACTAATTCCGTTACCATCTCACAAGTTGATGATACGTAAGTTTCATGGAATAAAAGAACTGTATCATTTATAAATTCGACCCCTCTTCTGTGGTGGTCTATAACAACAATTTTATCAGATATAGCTAATAATTCAGGACATTCAGTAAAGTTAGGTCTATGAGTATCAACTACGATTACCAATGTGTCCTTAGAACAATTTTTAATAGCATCTTCTCTTGACATAAATATATTATTATAGTAATCAGATTTTTTCAATCTACTTACAAATTCATCAATAGAATCGTTAGAACTATTTAAAACTATATGTGCATTTTTATTACATGACTTACATATATCATAAATACCTCCTGCGGCTCCCATTGCGTCCATATCTGGATATTTATGTCCCATTATATATATATTCTTGCTTTCTAATATAATCTCTCTTAGCGCATGACCTATAAGTCTTGATTTAACTTTAGTTTTCTTTTCTACAGCTTTAGATTTACCCCCGTAGAATATAGACTTGTCTTTAGTTTTTATTACGGCTTGATCTCCACCTCTACCAAGAGCTAAGTCTAATGCTCCTTTTGCTAATTTGAAATTATCATTAATTGTTTTTCCTTCTATTCCTATACCTATACTTATTGTTACAGGTAAATTATTTTCTTGGTCAATTTCTCTTATTTTATCTAATATAGAGAATTTATCTGCTTCTAATTTGTCTAATTCATTTTTACTTAAAACTAAAAAGTATTTGTCATTAGCCGTTTTTTCAAGCGCACCGTTGCAACTTGATTCTAATGACGCTAATATTTTATCGATATCTACATTTATTAAAGGTCTTCTCTCTTCAGGAGCACTTTGTAATACTTCATCATATCCATCTACTTGTATAGTAGCTACTACGTTTTTTTCTTCTTCATACTTACTTTTTAAATCTAAGTAGTCAGTTTTATCAATCCAGTAAAGCATCATTAAATATTTAGTTTTGTCTTCTTGATCACTTTTTATAATATTATAAACTATAGTGTACTGTCTTCCATTATAGTTTATATCGGTATATAACTCTTTATTTTCATTTAATACTTTTCTTAAGTTTATATTTTTAACAAGAGTTTCTATGTTCATACCTAAGGTATCTTCTTTTTCTGTCATTTCATGGAACTTAGCATTGTACCATGTAACACTACCATCAAACTCTAAAATACATAAAGGTATTGGCAAGTTTAGTATAGCTTTTTTTGTTACTTCATCAATATCTACAGCTAAATCTTGAATATACTTATTCCATTCTTTTCTTCTTATATCTCTTGTTCTCCAGTTATGAAAAACAATATATATAAAGGCAGCAAATACAAGAGCACCTATATATATATTGTAATACATTAATATAAGACTAAGAATCCCAATAACCACTATGTATGCATTTATTTCTGGCATATTAAATTTAAAGGTCGACTTATTAAACATTTCTACCTCCTAAGTGGATTTGTAGTTTCTTACCTTTCTAAAATCAATTGCACTGTCTAACATTCCTACAAAGCTCAAAATCATGGATCCTGATAATAGAATTACTGCTATTACTGCAAATACTATTTTACCTGGCGATTTATCTTTCCAACTTTTTATAAAGTAAATAGACACTGATACACCTTGTATTAAAAATAGTATACTAAATACCAATTGAATATTTAACATTATTGAATCTGTATAAAGCCCTATATTCAACATCTCTAAGAACATAACTAATAAATATAATATTAGTGATGTTACTATAGCATTTCCTGGTAAATAAAACTCCGAAAATTTTGGTAAATCGTAATTTAATACTTTAGTTCTTCTTAAAATAAAGGCTTCTACATAATATGTTATTAATGATGCTATTATGCTATACATAAATAACACTGTAGGCATCATGTTTTGGAACATATTAATCATATCTTTGGCTGTTATATTTTCTTTAGGCATCATATTCGTACTTTCCATAATGGCAAACTGAGCTTCTACTGTTGCTTTTATAGTTTTTGATATATCTGCTAATAAGTCTATATTGAATAACAGTTTTGACATTGCAAAAAATACAATTATAGATAGTATAAATGCTATCGTTCCAAAATATATAGGCGTAAAGCTTTTATTTTCATCTTCTACTTTGCTATCTTGATTGATTCTATATCCCACTGCTATCCCTGGTAACATACACATTATAAGTAAATTTAAAGCATATACTACGTTTACAGTTAATACCAATATAAAAAAAGAGGATATAGCTGAAATTAATGCATACTTATATCCTGAAGTTGTTGATATTATAGCATATGGAACAGGAAGAATAAGCGCAAGTAACCCTAAAAACGGAATGTATGCTGAAGCAAGACAAAGTCCAATAGCTATAACAGTAATCATTGCCGTTTGAGTTAATTTAGCTCTATTATTCAAATTAATATCACTCCCTATTGTCTAAGTAATTTTTAAGATTAGATAAATCTCCATACCATCGTTCTACACTATGGTCTTCCTCTATTCCATCCTTTATCTTTTCCTTTATTTTATAATCTATTTCCTTAAAGCTAATTCCAAGTCTCTTTGATAGTAAATATGTAACCATAACTATATTAGCTAGAGTATCTTGTAAAATCTGATCTACAGGTCTTGTACCTTTAAATAAAAGGTTAAATAAGTCCCCCAGGCTTATTATTAATTCTGTTTTCATCCATTCAATAATTTTTATGTTCTTCGTTATCTCTGAGTTTTTATCTAGTCTCACTATGTCCCCCCTCCTTAATATATAAATATTATATCATAAATCATAGTAGTTTTAACCAATAAAAAAACGAGCCCCCTAAAGGCTCGTCCTTTTCTTAGTCTAATGTATATGGTAATAAAGCTAAGTTTCTAGCTCTCTTTATAGCAACTGTTAATTCTCTTTGATGCTTAGCACAAGTACCAGCTATTCTTCTAGGTAATATTTTACCTCTTTCAGTTACGTATTTTTGTAATCTTTGAGTGTTTTTGTAGTCTATCTTAGCATTTTTATCTGCACAGAATTGACAAACTCTTTTTTTCTTACGTCTCTTCTTGTTTATCATGTCTTTTTCCCTCCTTTTTAGAATGGTATATCATCATCATCTATAGCTTGGAATCCTTGAGGATCTAATCCTGCAGGCTCAAAGCTTGGTTCGAAACTAGGTTCGAATCCTTGATTCTGATTTTGATTTGGATATGGACTATCCGATCTATTTTTATTACTATCTAAGGCTTGTATATTTCGAGCACTTACCTTAGTGAAAGTTCTTTTTTCTCCTGATTGAGTTTGATAATTATCTACTCTTATCGAACCTTGTATAGCAACTAATCTACCTTTTGATATATAGTTTGCACAAAATTCAGCAGGTTTACCCATTACCTCAACCGGTATAAAATCAGTATCTTTGCTACCATCTTTTTTAGTAAAATCTCTATCAATGGCAATACTGAATGATGCAACGGCTGTTCCTGTTCCTGGGATATATCTTAACTCAGGATCCTTCGTTAATCTTCCCACTAGCACAACATGATTCATATAAACACCGCCTATTTACGTAAAATTTATATATTAGTTATTAAGCAACAACTATCATATGTCTTATTACGTTCTCGTTTATCTTTAAGTTTCTGTCTATTTCCTTAGGAACATCAACACCTGACTTAAAGTTAACTAATACATAGTAACCTTCAGTGAACTTAGCTATTGGGTAAGCTAATTTCTTAGTACCCCAAGTATCTACAGTTGCAACTTCACCTTCAGTAGCTATAACTTCTTTAACCTTGTTTAATACAGCTGCTTTTGTTTCTTCATCTGCATTAGGCTTTACTACGAAAACTAATTCATAATTCTTCACACGATTCACCTCCCTTTGGACTTACGGCTCTGCTGCGCAGAGCAGAGAAATGAGATTTATAATCTCACACTTTACACATTTTATCACTAATAAAATTAATTGTCAATTTTATTTTATTTCATACTAAAATTGGAAATATTAATATTATTAGAAAAAATAAAATCTAAAATTAATATAGTATAAAGATTTTTATTTTGTTAATCCTATAAGGTATAACCCCATAACCTTAATATATTTCATCTTAATCTCCCCTAAAAAAAATAGTGACCGAAAGGTCACTATTTTTATTTAAGCATTTGCATCTTGAGCTAAAGCATCTTTTAATACATCTGCTAATCTATTCATACCTTCAACTATTTTATCTTCAGGCATATTAGAGTAGTTTAATCTGAATGTATTTTGGTTTCCTCCATTAGGGAAGAATGATCCTCCTGGAACATAAGCAACATCTTTTTCTAAACATTTTTCCATTATTTTTTTTGCATCTAAATGTTTTGGTAGCTCTACCCAAGTGAATAATCCACCTTCTGGATATGTATGTTCTATTCCTTCTGGGAATGTTTCGTCCATTGTTTTTAACATTAAATCTCTACGTTTACTATAAACTGATTTTATATTCTCAACATGAGCATCTAAATCATAAACATCTATAAATTTACTTATTTCTCTTTGTGATATTGTAGATGCTTGTAAGTCTGCTCCTTGTTTAATAAATATGAATTTTGATAATAATTCTTCAGAAGCAGCAACCCAACCTATTCTGTATCCTGGACAGAATATTTTTGAGAATGATCCTAAGAACATAACTAGTCCTTTTTCATCCATAGCCTTTAATGATGGTAATATTTCCCCTTCAAATCTTAATTCCCCATATGGATTATCCTCTATTACTGGTAATTCAAACTTATTTATGACATCCATGAATCTTTCACGTCTTTCCATAGACCATGTCTTTCCTGTTGGATTTTGGAAGTCAGGTATAACATATATCATTTTTACATTTTCTGTTGTTTCTAAAATCTTTTCTAGTTCTTCAATTATCATACCATCTTTATCAGTTGGTACTTCTATAAATTTAGGACAATAAGCCTTGAAAGCATTAAGTGCACCTAAGTATGATGGACTTTCTACTAAAACTACATCTCCTTCATCTAAGAAAATTTTACCTGCAAAATCTAAACCTTGTTGAGATCCACTTGTTATTAATAGATCATCTTTTGATACATTAGTTTTTAGCTTTCTATTCATTCTTTCAGCTATGTGCTCTCTTAAAGGTCCAAATCCTTCTGTTGTAGTATATTGAAGAGCTTCTCTTCCTGATTCTTCTAATACCATTCTTGATATTTCTTTCATTTCTTCTACTGGAAATAATTCAGGAGCTGGAAGTCCGCCTGCAAAAGATATTACTTCAGGTTTCTCTGTCAATTTTAAAAGCTCACGAATCTCAGATCCTTTTAATCCATCCATTCTTTTTGCAAATTTGATAGCCATAATTAAGTTCCCCCTTGGTAAAATGTTTTCCCACTTTAATTATAGCAAAAGAAAACGCTTTTTTACAAGCCTTTTACTTTTTTTATTCTTTTTTCTAAAGTTTCTCTATCTAACATCAGCATTCTATCACACTTTAAACACTTTATTTTAAAGTCCATTCCTGCTCTAGTTATTTCAAATTCTTTACATCCACATGGATGTGGTTTCTTTAATTCTACAACATCTCCTACATTTAGCTTCATTGGCATTTGCATCACTCCTATCTTAATTTAGTTACTTCTTTTTTTCCTCCGGCTACTCTATTTACTTTGAAAATTCCATTATATAAAATTTCATTTTCTTCTAAAGATTCTACAACTACATCCATATCCTCTTTTAAAAATCTAACAGATATTCCACAACTAGAGCTTATTTCTCTAGGTGTTGGTAAAGTGGTTACCTTTAAATCTTTTTCGTTTAAAACTTTATCTGTTCTTATTGCATGATGTGTTGAGTTAAAAGCTACTATATACATTTCGTTCATTTTTCTGTATTCCTTTCTTAATGCCTTTATTTTTGATTTTATATAAATAAAGACTACATAAACTTTGTCATGTAGTCTTTATTATTTATATAGATATAGTTTTTGATGAATTGTTCATTGATTCTACAATTGTATACATATTTGTTACAGTTCCAACTTTTAATTCTTCTTTTAATCCGTAGTAATCTAAACATGTTCCACAAGATAATATTTCAACACCTGCATCTTGTAGTATTTTAAGATTTTCTACTGTTGCTTCATTTTCTGTTGTCAACTTTATTCCGCTATTAACAAATAGTATACTTTTTGGATATGGCTTACTTTCTGTTAAAGTATATATATATCCTTTTATAAGTACCTGTCCTAATTCATCATTTCCAGTTCCCATTTTATCTGAGTTTATAAATATACATGTATCAGCTAAAGACTCTTGTGATTTTTCTTCTATTATAACATTTTCACCTTTTATAATCTCTATACAAATAGAATCTTTTTCTGTTTTTAATACATTTGCTTCTAAATTCATTGATTTTGCTAATTTTAATATATTTTCCTTAGCAATCTCATTATCTACAGTTACTTCTACAACCCCTTGTTCAATACTATCTAATTTTTTTTTAGTATTTATAACTGGTTTCGGACATGCCAGTCCTTTTGCATCTAACTCTATTCTCATAAATACTCATCTCCTTAATATAATACAATACTCCCTTAATTTTAACATATATAGACATATTTTGTTATAGATTATTCCTATACTATAGATTTAAATTATTTCATTGTCCTATTGTCTATTTAACTTTTAATATTTGTATTTTATCATCAAATTTAACACTTAGAGTTGAGTCATTAATCATCATTATACTTTTTATGTCTTTTTCAAAACCTTTTAACTCTTCACCTTTTTTATTAATTATTTTATTATCTTTATATAATATAAAGTTGTCTTTCATATTAACAATACCATCTATATATTCAATATTACTTGATGTAGATATATCTTCAACTTTCTTGCTTATATGCTTTATATTGTTGTTTTCTTCTATAACATAAATTCCATCACTATTTATATTGCTATAATATTTTATATTTTTAACATCAAACTCATCAATTACCTTTAAATTATAATCTACCCTGCTTATTTTATTTTTTTCAATTAAGTAAATATTATCTTTTTGCACTATGGTATCTAAAATAATAGAGTCTTTTATGCTTTTTTTATTTTTTAAGTTTCCATTGTAATCATATTTAGTTATTGTACTTTCTAAATCTTTTTCAGTTTTTAAATCACACACGTATATACCTTGTGATGTATATTCTATGTCAGTTAGTTTACCTTCTAAATCTAAGTTTTTCTGCAAGTTACCCTCAAAATCGTAAATATTTATACTATCTTTATTTTCTTTTTTATATGCATAAACATATGAATCATTATCTAAACTTAAATACATAAGTCCGTTATTCGGTACATTTTTTTTGAAAACAACTTTTCCAGTTTTATTTATACTATATATAGTATTTTTATCTTTATCTAATACATCTATATATTTATTGCTATCTAGTCTTAAATTTTTTATATTTAGATTTATCTTAAATATTTCTTTTCCATTTTCATCTACACTTTTTAATGTCTTTCCATCATAATATACAATATTATCTTCATACTCTACACAATTAAACTTTTCACTAACCTCTATACTTTTTTTATCTTGTATTTTTACAGATTTTTTACCTAATTTTTGACTAACACTTCCTATTGTCTTAGGATTTATTAAAACTATTATAATTAATACAATTATTAATAACCATTTCTTTTTCACATCTAATCCCCCCAAGCCCATTTATACCTAATATTTTCTATATAAAAATAAAAGACTCCTTTTATTAAAGAGTCTTTTTAAATAATTTCTAAGTTTTTATATAAACAAACACCTTTTTGATAATACTCTAGTTCTTTTTCTTTTGAGATATCTGTATATAGTTGACCTAATTCTATATATAAGTCTGCAAGAGTTTTCCTGTCGTTTAGTTCATTTACTATATTTATACATTTTAGTATATATTCTATTGCCATTTTAATATTTTCTTCTTTTTTGTATATTTGAGAATAATATTTAAGAGCTTTATATTCAAAATACTTATTTTTATTTTTTATTGAACTAGCTAGTGCTAACTTCGAATATTTTCTAGCTTCTTCATAATTTTCTAATTGAATGTATGATTGTATTATTTTTATAATAACATTAATTGAACATTCATCTTCATCATATTTCTTTATTTCATAAGCTCTTTTTGAATAATCTAATGCTTTTTCACTGTCGCCTATATTTTCATAAACTTCACATACTCTTAAATAAACATTAGCTAATTCATTCTTATTATCTTCTTCTTCTAAAAGTTCTAAAGCTAATCTAAATTGTTGCTTAGCTTCTTCATATTTACCCATACCCATTAATTTATTCGCTTTAGATACCATTAACTCAGCTTCTTCTTTTGTGTTAACAGTTATATCTAAGTTTTTAATTTTTTCTATATACTCTAAAGCTTCATCATCTTTGTTTAGTTGTGTATAACAAAATGATATGTTGCTGTATAAATCTTTTTTAACACTTGAATCATTTAATTTATTTTCTTCTAAAATATCTTCAGCAAATTTGAAGTTACTTACTGCTCCTTTATGGAAGTTTTCTTCCATATAAATTTTACCTATGTTTATATAGCATTTAGCTATATTCTCTTTATCATTATTTTGTATGAAAAAATATAATGATTTTTCAAAGTTAATTATAGCAGCATTATAATCTTTTTGTTTTAGGTTTATCGTAGCAAGTAATAGATTGCATCTCCCATAATTATCTATTAATTGATACTTTGTACATATCGACATAACTTTATTTATTTCTTCTTTTGCTTTTTCTAAATCTTTGCATTTTATATAAATTTCACTTTGTATTATTAAATTATCAGTTATCTTTTTAGCTTGCATTTCCTTTGTTTCTAGTAAATAGTCTACACTTACACCAAGACGGCTTGCTAAATATTCTAATAACTCGTAACTAGTGTATGACTTGTCTCTTTCTATATGACTAATTTGAGCTGCAGTAATTCTTTCTCCAGCTAGTTCTTTAAGCGTTAAGTTTTTTTCTTTTCTTAATTTCTTAATTTTTTCTCCTAAGCTTAAAATTTCCATGCCTGTCCCCCCTAGAAAACATTTTCTTATAATAAAATTATAACTTATATTTATCATAAATACACTAATTTATTTTTTTAGGCGCCATTTATTTTTAATTTAGTACATAAAAATACAGGTGATTCCCTCTTTATAGCCATACTACTGAGGTAAATCACCCATATTTTTACATATTAATTTCTTTTTCTATTTCTATCAAAGCTTCGACAGTTTTATCTATTTCCTCTTTTGTATTAAAGTATCCAAAACTAAATCTTACAGTACCTTGTACAAGCGTTCCTATTGTCTCATGAGTAAGTGGTGAACAATGAATTCCTGATCTTGTGGCAATATCGTACATATCGTCTAGTAAATATGTTAATTCTCCTGAATCTATATCCCCTATGTTTATAGAAATTACAGCTGCTCTTTTTTTGCTATCTAAAGGTCCATATATTTTAACATTAGGAACCTCTTTTAGTTTTTTCAGCATATAATCACATAGTTCTTCTTCATGGTGTCTAATTTTATCTATTCCTGTTTCTAGAACAAATTTAACACCTGCATTTAAACCTGCTATACCAGGTGTATTATGAGTTCCTGACTCATATCTATCAGGCATCATGTTAGGTTGGAATAAGTCTTCTGAATTACTACCTGTTCCACCTTCTTTTAATATATCGACACTAAGTCCTTCTCTTATATATAAAATACCTGTACCTTGTGGTCCAAGTAAACATTTATGTCCTGGAGCTGCTACCATATCTACATTTAGTTTCTGAACATCTACATCATAGACCCCTAATGTTTGAGATGCATCCACTAAGTATAATATATTATTTTCTTTAGCTATATTACCTACAGATTCTATATCAACAATAGTTCCACATACATTTGATGCATGAGTTGTAACAATCAATTTTGTATTTGGTCTTATTGCTTTTCTTATATCTTCAGGATCTAGTTGTCCTAATTTATCACATTTAACAATAGTATTTTCTACTCCTTTTTTCTCTAAAGACTTTATAGGTCTTATAACTGAGTTATGTTCAATACTTGTTGTTATAATATGATCTCCAGGTTTAACAACCCCTTTTATAGCAAGGTTTAAAGAGTCTGTAGCATTATGTGTAAACACTATATTCATAGGATTAGATACATTTAAAAGTTTAGCTATATTCTCTCTACACTCGTAAATCTCTCTACCCGCTCTCATAGCTAGTTTATGCCCAGCTCTCCCTGGATTAGCTCCATAAGTTTCCATACAATCTAAAACTGCACAATATACTTCCTTAGGTTTTGGAAATGTAGTTGCTGCATTATCTAAGTAAATCATATTAAGTCCCCTCTCTTATGCTTCTTGTCCTTCTAACAATAATGATATTATGCCATTTAAATCATCATCATTATAGTACTCTATTTCTATTTTACCTTTTTTCTTGCCTTTAGAAATGTTAACTTTTGTTCCTAAAAGACTTGTAAGTCTTTCTTCTACATCCACAATATATATATCTTTTTGTTTTTTACTTTTTTCAACAACTGGAGTTTCGCTTTCTACTATTTTTTTAGCTAATCTTTCAGTTTCTCTAACAGATAATTCTTCATCTATTATTTTGTTAGCTAACTCTAATTGTATTTTTGAATCAGTTACTCTTAAAAGAGCTTTACCATGCCCTGGAGTAATTCTGTTATCTTCTACCATAGCCATAACTTCTTTACTAAGGTTTAAAAGTCTTAAAGTATTTGTTATGTGAGGTCTACTTTTTCCGACTGCTTCAGAAATTTCCTCTTGAGTCACACTATAATGATCTATTAAACTTTTATAAGCTATTGCTTCCTCTATAGAGTTTAAATCTTCTCTTTGTAAGTTTTCTATAAGCGCTATTTCCATTAAATCTTTCATAGGTATATCTTTTATAACAGCTGGCATTTCTTTTAAATTAGCTTTTTTTGAAGCTCTATATCTTCTTTCACCAGCTATTATCATGTATTTACCTTCATCATCTGGTTTAACTACTATAGGCTGTAAAACTCCATAGTTTTTTATAGAATTTGATAATATCTCTATTTTTTCCCCATCAAAAACTTTTCTAGGTTGTTCTGGGTTCGCATAAATTTTCTTTATATCTATATTAACAATGTCTTTTGAATCTATTTCTTCTTTTATAGTTGGAATTAAAGCTCCTAGCCCTTTTCCTAGTCTATTTGAACGTCTTGTCGTTTTTTCCATTCTATATCACATCCTCCTCTAAATCTATAAATTCTTCTGCTAATTCTAAGTATGCAACAGCACCTTTACATCTAGAATCATAGTATATAACTGGTTTACCATGACTTGGAGCCTCTGCTAACCTTACATTTCTTGGAATTAAAGTTGTATACACACTTCCTTTAAAGTATTTTTTTACTTCTTCTACTACTTGAATTGACAGGTTCGCCCTTCCATCAAACATACTTAAAACTACACCTTGTATCTCTAAATTAGGATTTAGACTTCTCTTAATTAGTGATATAGTTTCCATTAGCTGGCTAACACCTTCTAAAGCATAGTATTCACACTGTATAGGTATTAAAACACTATCAACTGCTGTTAAACAATTTATAGTTAGCATACCTAAAGATGGAGGACAATCTATAAATATGTAATCATATTTATCTCTTACTTTATCTATTGCTTTTTTTAATATATATTCTCTTTCTTCAACAGTTGTAAACTCTATTTCTGCTCCAGCTAATTCTGTTGCTGATGCTACTATATCAATATTTTCAAATTCAGTTTTAATTATTGCATTCTCTATACTATCATTATTTATTAATACTTCATAAATTGTATTTTCGACTTCATTTTTTTCTATCCCATATCCACTAGTAGAATTCCCCTGCGGATCTAGATCTAATACTAAAACTTTTTTACCCATTTTAGCTACACTAGCGCTTAAATTTACATTTGTAGTTGTTTTTCCAACTCCACCTTTTTGATTAAACACTGCTATTACTTTGCTCATAAGACTTAACCCCCTTTAACCTTTTAAAAAAAGATTACTGCTAAGCAGTAATCTTTTATTTTTTAGGAATCTTTACAACAACCTCTATGTGATCACCTTTATCAACCTCTTTATACTTAGCTTCTAATCCTGTATTAGTTATAGCTTCGTACGCTTGCTTGATAGTATTAAGGTATATTCTCATTCCCATTATACCTTTGACAGTTTGTTTTTTATCTTCACCATCTTTAGGTTGTTTTAAATCTTCTAATATATCTGCTATTAGCTTTTCTGTTTTCTTTACATTTAAATCTGATTTTATTACCTTTTCTAAAACTTCTCTCATAAGTTCTTCATTTGGCAATTTCAATAAAGCTCTAGCATGTCTCTCCGTTAAACTATTCTCTACTAATTTTATTTTTATATCTGTTGGTAATCTTAGTATTCTAATTTTATTAGCTATTGTAGATTGATTTTTTCCTAATTTTGCTGCAAGCTGTTGTTGTGTGAACTCATGCTCTTTTATCAAGTTCTCATAACCCATAGCTTCTTCTATAAAATTTAAATCTTCTCTTTGTAAGTTTTCTAATAATGCTAATACAGCTGAAGATTCATCAGACATATTATTTATTATAGCAGGAATAGTTTTTAATCCAGCTAGTTTTGATGCCCTAAGCCTTCTCTCTCCTGCTACTAATTCATACTCATTGTTGCTTTTACTCCTAACAGTTATAGGCTGTAATATACCATATACCTTTATAGATTCACTTAACTCTTCTAATGCCGCTTGTGAAAATACTCTTCTTGGTTGGTATGGATTTGGAACTATATTATCTATAGGTATCTCCATAACTCTTTTATCTTCCATAACATCCCTCTCTCATCCAAAACTAAATATATTTAAAACACGAAATTACCTTAGTTACTTATTTGTATAATATTTCTTCATTTAACTACATATTCCTTCTAAAATATTTTTTTTAACATATAATTTAAAAATATTTCTTTGGAAATATACATTTTCATTCTATTTTATTGGGGTTTTTACTGGTTTGCCTGCTTTTCTTGGGTATTTTGCTGGCGTACTATTTACTTTTTTGAAAACAACTATATTATGTTTTAGCTCTATTTCTGGAAGCTCTACATCTATCTTTTCTACAAATTCTAAACCTAAAACTTCCATAGCTTTTCTAGACTCTTCTAATTCAGTATCTGCATTTGGTCCTTTTAAACATACAAAGTATCCCCCAACCTTTATAAAAGGTACACAAAATTCCATTAAAATAGGTAGTCCTGCAACAGCTCTAGCTGTAGCTATATCATATTGTTCTCTATATTTTTCATCTTTTCCAAAGTCTTCTGCTCTTCCATGTATTAATTCAATATCATCTATATTAATATTTGTACAAACTTCACTTAGGAAATTTATTCTTTTATTTAAAGAATCTAAAAGTGTTACTTTTGAATTTTCTAAGCAAATTCTTAATGGAAGTCCTGGAAACCCAGCCCCAGTACCTACGTCAATTATAGACATTCCATCTTTTATATAACCTTTTTTAACTGCAGCTACAGAATCTAAAAAGTGTTTTATATACACTTCTTTTTCTTCTTCTATTCCAGTAAGATTCATTTTTTGATTCCATTCAACTAAAATTTCTCTATACTTACTAAACTTATCTATAGTTTCATCACTACATTTTAATCCTAAGTCTTCAATACCTTTTTTTAATATATCAGCATTAGTCATTTTTTTCACCTCTACCTCTTCTTTGTTGTTCAAGATAGATAAGTAAAACTGATATGTCAGCTGGCGAAACTCCAGATATACGAGATGCTTGTCCTATTGATATAGGCTTTATAGCATCTAACTTTTGTCTAGCTTCTATTCTTAAACCATCTATAGCTGAATAATTTAAGTCTTCATTTAACTTCTTATTTTCTAGCTTTTTAAATTGATCTATTTGTTTTAATTGTTTATCTATATAACCTTCATATTTAGTCATTATTACACATTGTTCTTTTACTGAATAAGGAATTTCTTCTCCTGCTCCTTTACCAGCAGCTTCTATCATTTCATAATCAACTTCTGGTCTTTTTAAGAATTCATATAAAGAATAACCTACTTTTATAGGAGATGCTCCTTTTTCTTCTAGTAGATGATTTATATCTTTAGGAGTAATTCTTTCAGTCTTTAATCTTTCTAATTCTTTTTCAATTAACTCTTTTTTCTCTAAGTATTTTTTATATCTATCTTCATCTACAAGTCCTATTTCATTACCCTTTTCAGTAAGTCTCATATCTGCATTATCTTGTCTTAAGTATAATCTGTACTCGCATCTAGATGTCATCATTCTATAAGGCTCATTAGTTCCTTTTGTAACTAAATCATCTATTAAAACACCTATATAAGCTTCTGATCTGTCTAATATAAATGGTTCTTTTCCTTGAATTTTTAATGCTGCATTTATACCTGCTATTAAACCTTGAGATGCTGCCTCTTCATAACCTGAAGTTCCATTGAATTGACCAGCACTAAATAAGTTGTCTACACCTTTGATCTCAAGAGTTGTTTTTAATTGAGTTGGGTCTATACAATCATACTCTATTGCATATGCAGGTCTCATTATTCTTGCATTTTCAAGCCCTTGAACACTTTTATACATTTGAATTTGTACTTCGTAAGGTAAACTTGTTGATATACCTTGGATGTACATTTCTTTAGTACTTTCTCCTTCTGGCTCTATAAATATTTGATGTGATTCCTTGTCACTAAATCTAACAATCTTATCTTCTATAGATGGACAGTATCTAGCACCAGTACTATCTATTTCCCCTGCATACATAGGAGATCTTCCTAGATTACTCTTTATTATTTCATGAGTGTTTAAATTTGTTCTTGTTAAATAACATGGCTCTTGTTTTCTAGCTAATTCATTATTTAAAAATGAGAATGGAGTTACACGCTCATCTCCATTTTGTAATTCCATAACAGAGAAGTCTATGCTATCTCTATGTATTCTAGCAGGAGTTCCTGTTTTAAATCTTCTCATTCTTAATCCTAAGTCAACAAGTTTATCAGTTAAGAATTTACTATATCCTAAAGCATTAGGACCTTCATAAAAAGAAACTTCTCCCATGTATATTTTAGAGTTTAAGTAAACTCCTGTTGCAAGTATTACAGCTTTAGCATGATATATACATCCTAGTTTTGTAATTACACCCTTTACAACATTACCTTCACTTAGTATATCTACAACTTCATCCATTGCTATATCTAAGTTAGGCTCATTTTCTAATGTTTTTTTCATTTCTTCATGGTATCTAGCCTTATCTGCTTGAGCTCTTAATGAGTGAACAGCTGGCCCTTTAGCTGTATTTAGCATTCTACTTTGTATAAATGTTTTATCGATATTTATACCCATTTGCCCACCTAGAGCATCTATTTCCTTAACTAATTGTCCTTTTCCTGTTCCTCCTATAGAAGGGTTACAAGGAAGTAAAGCTATTGAGTCTAAAGAAAGAGTTATAACTAATGTCTTATGTCCCATCCTAGCTGTAGCTAATGCAGCTTCACATCCTGCATGCCCCGCTCCAACTACTATTACATCATAATTTCCTGCATCAAAATTTAACATATATTCTCCTTTCTGATAAATATAGTATGTTTCACGAAAAACATACTATATTTATTTTCCTATACAGAAGTTACTAAATATCGTGTCTAATAGATCTTCAGTTACTGTATCTCCGTTTATATAACCTAAGTAATCCCATATATTTTTAAAATCAACCTCTATAAAATCTAATGGCATATATGAGTCTATAGCCGTTAAAGCATCTGAAATTGATTGTTTAGCTTTGTATAGTGCATCTTTATGTCTAGAGTTTGTAACAACTAAATCAGAAGAATTTCTAACCGTTCCTTCAAACACCATTTCTTCTATTTTATCATGTATTTTTTCTATACCTTCATGTTGTAATGCTGATATAGTTATTATATTTTTTTCATCTACAAACTGTTTTATTTTTTCTATATCTATAACTTGAGCTAAATCTGTTTTATTTAATAAAACTATAGTTTTATTAGGTTGTACAGCTTCTAAGATTTCTATATCTTCTATTTCTAATTCTCTTGAAGAGTCTAAAACAACTATCGATAAGTCTGCTGAATTGAAAAATTCTTTTGATTTTTCAACTCCTATTTTTTCAACAACATCTTCAGTCTCTCTTATTCCTGCTGTATCTACTATTTTTAAAGGTATTCCTTTTATGTTTACAAATTCTTCTATTACGTCTCTTGTAGTTCCTGGAATATCTGTTACTATAGCTCTATTTTCACCTAATACAGCATTTAAAAGTGATGATTTTCCTACATTTGGTTTTCCAACTATTACTGTTTTCAATCCATCTCTAAGAATTTTTCCACTTTCAGCTGTATCATATAATTTATTTATTTCTTTTTGAAGTTCTAGTGATTTTTCTTTTAATGTATTATATGTTATGTGCTCAACATCTTCATCCGGAAAATCTATAGAAACAGTTATATGAGCTAGCATTTCTGTTATACCGAATCTTAAATCTTTTATTTTTTTAGATAAAGATCCTTCTAATTGAGACTGAGCTACAGTGTGAGCCATCTCCGTCTTAGCATTTATAACATCTATTATTGCCTCTGCTTGAGCTAAGTCTATTCTTCCATTTAAGAATGCTCTCTTAGTAAATTCTCCTTGATCAGCTAATCTAACATCTTTAGATAAAACTAATTCTAGTATTTTTTTTACAGAAATAAATCCTCCGTGGCAGTTTATTTCTATAACATCTTCAGTTGTATATGAGTTTGGACCTTTCATATAAGCGACTAATACTTCATCTATAGTCTTTTCTCCGTCTAGTATATGACCATATATTAACGTTCTTGTGTTATATTCCTCGATCTTCTTTCCTGAAACTGACTTGAATATATCATTTGCTACTTGAAGTGATTTTTCTCCACTTATTCTTATTATTCCGATTCCACCTTCACCTGGCGCTGTTGCTATTGCAGCTATAGTATCGTCTATAAACAATCCTATCACCTCTTTATTTAATATTTTTATACACAATCTTTTAAAATAATATTTTATCACTTTATATACTATTTTGTAATAATATCGATCTAAAATTTGAATAAACTCTACCTACTATAATATCATGTATATCAACATAATCTTAATATTATTTTGTAATAATATATATCTAAAATTTAAATAAGCTCTATATAATATAATATCATGGTATATCGCTTAATCTTCATATACTTAAATTATTTCCTCAATCTAACTATTATATAAAAATTTTTTCAAAAATAAAACCCCCTATATATTTAGGAGGTTTGCTTTAATTCTATTTTTTATACTCTATTACAAGTCTTCTATATGGATCTACACCTTCACTATGAGTTTTTACAAACTTATCATTTTGAAGAGTTGAGTGAATTATTCTTCTCTCATATGGATTCATATAATCTAACTTTTTAGTTTTTCTTGTTTTAGCAACTTCTCTAGCTACTTTGTTTGCATATCTTATTAAAGATTCTTCTCTTTTTGATCTATAATTTTCTATGTCAATAAGTACCTTAAAGTGTGAGTCTTTTTTTACTTTGTTTAAAGCTAACCCTGCTAAAAATTGAATAGAATCTAAAGTTTCTCCTCTTCTACCAATTAATATTGCAGCATCTTTACCTGTTATATTAACTTTAACAACATTTTTTTCTTGATTTACATCAACTTGAGCTTCCATATTTAAGTTGTTAACTATATTTAATACGAAATCTCTAACTACATCTGACTCTTTTAATGACTCTTTGCTTTTTTCTTTTTTGTCTACAATAGTGATTTCTTTTTCTCTTAATGGTTGTTCTTTTGAAACTGAAGCTTCTATTTTTTCCTTAACAGTTATTTTAAAAACTCCATCTTTGTTTCCTATTAATCCCAAGAAACCTTTTACCGGCTCTTTTACAACCTCTACATCTATGTCTTCTCTATTTACTCTTAATTGTCCTAAAGCTTGTGATATAGCAATATCAATGTTTTTACTTTTTATTTCTAGGCTTTGTTTCATCTACTACACCCTCCCCAGAATTAGCAAGCTTAGTTCTTAATGGATTCATTATTAAGTAGTATTGAGCTAATTGAAATAAGTTACTTACTGTCCAATATAACGCAAGACCAGCTGGGAAACTTATACCCCACCAGAACATCATGAATGACATGAAGTATGTCATAAACTTCATAGATCCTTGTTGTTGATCTTGTGGCATAGTTAACTTTTGAGTTATAAATGTTGTTACCCCTGCTAATACAGCTATTATTAATGTTTTATCTGGTGATGATAAAGATGTCATCCATAAAAATCCTGTATCCGCAGCTTTTTGTGCAGCAGCACTTTGGAAAACATGGTATGTAACCGGCTGTCTTAATACATTATAAAGACCTATTAATATAGGAAATTGTATTAATAATGGTAAACAACCTGACATCGGATTTATTTTAGCCTCTTGGTAAACCTTCATTATTTCTTGATTTTGCTTTTCTGGTTTACTCTTATATTTTTCTTGTATCTCTTTTATTTTTGGTTGAATATCTTGCATAGCCTTCATAGACTTTGTTTGTTTTATAGTTAATGGTAATAATATTACTTTTACAACTATAGTGAATAAAATAATAGCCCATCCATATTCAATTCCAAAATCTAATATAAATTTAAGAACTTGACCTAATAAGTTACTAATAAAATTCAATTCTAATACCTCCTAAAGTGTCTTTATCTTTACTTTACAACATAATTACTTTAGAGGATCATATCCTCCAGGATGGAAAGGGTGACACTTTAATATTCTTCTTATGGCTAAATAAGATCCTTTTAGTGCCCCATATTTTTTTAAAGCTTCTATCGCATACTGAGAACAAGTTGGATAAAACCTACACGTAGGTCCTTTTAAAGGAGATATGTGTTTTTGATAAAATCTTACTATATATATAAAAACTCTAGTTAAATAATGGTTTATATTATTTAATAAGTTATATAATTGCTTCAATTTAATCCCCCATATCCTTATTAACCTTTTAATAGTTTAGACTTTTTTACCAAGCTCATAACCGATTTCTCTATATCTCTATACTCAGCATCTTTGCTAGCTACTCTAGCTATGAACACTAAATCATATCCATCTTTTATATGCTCATCACAGTTTAACCTAAAACCTTCTCTTATTCTTCTTCTAACCTTATTTCTAATATTAGCTTTTCCAACTTTCTTAGAAACAGAAAACCCTACTCTATTAAAGTCTGATTTATTATCCAGTATATACATTACTAAGTATTTATTTGCAAAAGATTTGCCGTGTTTGTATACTTTTCTAAAATCAGAGTCTTTTTTTATACCTTTAGTATTCTTGAAATCCATACTAAATCCTCCTAAAAACACAGCTTAAATTTATAATTTTTTACACAAAAAGGCTACTTTTCAGCAGCCCTTTTATAAAAAAATTAATGAGTTAATCTCTTTCTTCCTTTAGCTCTTCTTCTTTTAAGAACATTTTTTCCGTTAGAATTTTTCATTCTCTTTCTAAATCCATGTTCTTTCTTTCTTTGTCTTTTCTTTGGCTGATAAGTTCTTTTCATTTTTTGCACCGCCTTTCAAGATTAATTTTCCGTTTATAAAAATAATAACTTTACCCTCAAAGTAAGCATAACACGTACAATTATAAATCCTTTTAGGCTTATTGTCAACGTATTTTTGACGTTGTTTTGTCAAGATTTAATAGTAAAAAATGATAGTTAATTTTGTTGACATATTTATCAACAAGTCGTTAAATATGTGGATAAATTGTATATAAATTATTGAAGTTTAGCATATATTCTGATATTATAAATATACTTGTTGATAATGTTTATAAATATTATTAACATTTTAAATTTATTCACAAGTTGTGGATAAAATGTGCATAACTTATTGTGTAAAAGATAATAATCAAGTTATAAACTATATTTTATTATTATTGATATTATTTATAACTTTATATACATATTGTTCATAATTTCTATAAATTATAAGCTATTTTTTATTTTTTACAGTTTATCCACATGTTTATCCATATTTTTTTTGCATAAAATTATTTTTTTTAAATAAATACTAAATTTGTTAATAACTTTGTGGAAATTGTTAATTATTTTGTTCGGAGGTTTAAATT